>JAAHGL010000151.1 GCA_010692635.1 Symploca sp. SIO2C1
GGTCAAATGATACCTTAACTCGCTTGACAACATCTTGTAGAACTTGAGAGTAAATGTCAGAGTACCAAGGTCTATCTTTCTTGAGTTGAGGTAAAGTTTTCTTCTGAGTGTAGTAGTCTGGATTGTCCCTTAGCTCAGGGAGATGACAAACGACCTGTGGACAAGCGTTAACAGGTGAGCGGTTCTGCTCATACCAGTTAAATCTATCAGCCAAAAAGTAGTTGTATTGGTAACACAACATTGACAGCCATCTGTCTATTTCAATGGCTTGTTGTTGAGTTGGTCGCAACTTGTACTGATAGGCAGTTCTCACGGCTGTCACCTCTTTTTCTTATTTTACAATTGAAGTGCTTTCCTATCAATATGGTCAGCAATTCATCCCGTCTCCCAGTCTGCGACTATGGAGACGGGATGAATTGCTGTTGAGGCTAAAGTCGAGCCACTTTGGCGATCGCACTTCCACTAACATCAAAAAAGCGATCGCATTCCAACTCCTCAAAAGCGATCGCTTTTTTAAGTTTGCCTTTTTCTCTGGGGTACACTTGTTTGAGAGACTGTTTCTTGCTATTCTCTGATGGTTCAACTCCCCCCACTTCACTCAAGGCAGAACCCACCCCCAACCCAAACCAAGGAGGGGAGCAATCTGCCGACTATGTACGATTTGCCTAGCGAAGACCCAGAGGAACCTGGTTTGCCCGACGAATTTCACGATTTTCAACCGGATTTGCTGAAAAAGACTTGTCTGTCTCCTAGCTACCCTCAACAAGATTATTTTACTGCCAGCGATCTCAATCTATACTATGACAGCAAGCATCCTCTCTGGTACAAGCGACCGGATTGGTTTGTGGTATTGGGTGCTAGGCGCAGTACTAATCAACAAGAGTTACGCCTGAGTTATGTAATTTGGCAAGAGCGAGTCAGTCCATTTCTGGTGGTAGAATTAGCTTCTCCTGGCACGGAGAACGAAGATTTAGGCAAAACGGAGCGAAAAGAGGAAGCAAGACCAACGAAATGGGAAGTTTACGAACAAATCTTACAAATACCTTATTACGTAATTTACGACCGCTATAAAAATCAGTTTCGGTGTTTCGTTTTGCAGTCTGGGAAATACGAGGCATTAGAGCTATCTGAGGGAAGGCTGTGGTTAGAGGAGTTGGGGTTGGGTTTGGGATTGTGGCAGGGGAGTTATGAGGGAGTAGAAGGATTGTGGTTGCGCTTTTATAATAAGCTCGGAGAGTGGATTCCCACGCCAGACGAACGAGCTAATCACGAGCAGCAAAGAGCTAATCACGAGCAACAAAGAGCTAATCGCGAGCAACAAAGAGCTAATCGCGCTGAATCAGATTTACAAAAGTTACGCGCTAAGCTCCAACAATTAAACATCGATCCCGATTCTCTCTCCTAATTCTTAGTAAAATTTTTAGAGCAACAAACTTGGCTATTTTGTTGCTCACTTTGCTACGACTTTTACCCTCTTCCCCTGTTCCTTATATTCAATTTAGGTTTATCGGGCAATCTCTCTACCGCTTTTTAAAATGCAGAATACCCCACCTGATATTGCCTTCATTGGCTGCATCAATCCAGTGCTTCATTCCTAGTTTCTGATGTTCTAGATAATCTAGAGTGCAAATAGGCACTAAATTTTCATAATTAGCCTCCAATTCTTTCAGAACCTGGCTGTAATGGCTAACCAGTTGTTCAGAAAGATCAATAATCTGAATCTCCTCAAACCCTAAACGCCTAGCTATTCTTGTATAGAATCCAATAGACGCCATAGAATCGAGATGGACTCTATCGAATATGGGTTGGAGAACATCTTTTGGACAGTCATCACTCTGCATAACATCTGTAAAGATAAACTGACCATCTTTTTTTAGGACTCTATAGACTTCTGCAAAAACGTTGACACGACTGCTACTGTGTGTAATAGCATCCTGTGACCAAACCACATCGTATAAGTTATCGTTGAAGGGCATCTGTTCAAAGTTGCCCTCAAAGATTTGAACTTGTTTGTCTAGCCCCTGGCTTCTAGTAAGCTTCCTATTTCGTTGATTTTGAGCTTCACTTAGGTTAAGACAATCTACCTGACAGCCTAGAGTGTTTGCTAGATAACGCGCTGCGCCACCATATCCTGAACCAATATCGAGGATCTTATCGGAAGATCCTAGTTCCAAAAACGATGCCATTTTTTGAACAGTTCGGCGACTGGCATCAAATATGGAGTCCTCTTCAGTTTCATAGATTCCAATGTGAATATCCTCCCCTCCCCAAACCGTTGCATAGAATTGATCTGCATTAGTGCTGTTATAGTAATCGCGAGCTTGACAAACTACTTCTGACATATTTTATTCTGACAATAATTGTACAATACAAGACCAAACGAGGATTGAATCAGTATGGAACCCAAAAGAATTATGTTGATTGGGTTAGGAAATGTAGGGGCACATGTCCTTGATATGATTTTACGAACGCATCTAACCCATAAGATTCTTGTAGCAGGCAGAAACCAACAATATTTACATCAAAGAACAAATCTTTCTGCCTTATCTGCAATTCAACTAGGTTTTTATCCAGATGTAAAGTATACAGAATTAGATTTGCAAAATATTGAACAAACGGCACATACCATTTCAGTATTTAAGCCAGACATTATCTTTAGTTCTGTCAGCTTACAATCGTGGTGGGTTATTACAAAGCTCCCGAAGCCTGTGTTTGAGAGCTTAGACGAAGCTCAATTGGGTCCATGGCTTCCAATGCATCTAACACTTGTGTACAAGCTTATGCAAGCTGTGAAGCAAACAGGACTTAATATCAAAGTCATTAATGCTTCATACCCGGATGTCGTCAATCCAATCCTAAATAAGGTTGGGTTGTCTCCTACAATCGGTGTTGGCAATGTTGCTAATGTAATACCAGGACTTAGGAGTTCTATTGCTCTTACATTAGATAAGTCTTTAGAGGAGGTAGAAATTCGTTTATTTGCACACCACTATGTAAGCCATAGACTCTCTCATTTGGGAAATGCCGGGGGGGCTCCATTTCACTTAACAGCACTTGTGAATGGTGAAAACTTAACCAAATTCTTGGATCTGAATACAGTATTAGATCTTCTTACAACCAAATTCAAGCGATTGGGAGGGCTAGATGGAATGCTCATAACAGCAGCCTCGGCCACTACCGTTATTAATGGTATGGCAAATAACACAGGTAAAATTATCCATGCACCAGCTCCAAACGGCTTACCTGGAGGTTATCCCGTCAGGATCAATGCACAAGGAGGTGAGGTGATTCTTCCTGATGACTTAACACTTGACCAAGCAATTCGTCTTAATGAGGAGGGTCAAAGATTCGATGGTATTGATAAGATTGAACAAGATGGCACTGTGTATTTCACGGATAAAGAGATGAATATTATGAATTATCTGCTTGGCTATGAATGCAGAAAAATGACTTTATTAGAAAGCGAAGATATAGCTAATACATTAAGGCTAAAATATATAGAATTTGCCAAAAAGTACAGATAAATTATCCTTTTTTTGGAATTTTGAATTTTGAATTCTCGTTAGTACGATGTCGAGGTACATCGTAGGTCATGAAATCGTAGGCTAATTTAGTAGACGGGAAAATTGCCCGTGCTTCCTGAAGCAAATCATCTAAAACAATGTCATTTCCTGGAGCGTAACGGGGGCTAAAATGAGTCATAATGAGTTTCCGAACCCCTGCACTCAAGGCAACCTGTGCTGCCATAGTGGAAGTAGAATGCAAGCGATCGAAGGCTAATTGAGCATCTTTATGAGCAAAGGTAGCTTCGTGAATTAAAACATCAGCCTTCTGAGAAAGTTCAATCGCTTCCTCACAGAAAACGGTATCCGTACAGTAAACAAATTTACGACCAACTTCTGGTTGCTCACACAGCTCGGAACCGCGAATTTGACGCCCATCAGGGAGAGTAACTGTTTCACCCCGTTTGAGCTTGCCGTAGATTGGTCCAGGAGGAATACCCAAGGCTGTAGCTTTTGCTACATCAAAACGCCCTGGTCTATCCTTTTCTACTACCCGGTAGCCGTAAGCTGGAACGCGATGCTTGAGGTTACCACAGCTAACGGTAAATTCCTCATCTTCGTATAATACTCCAGGTTCTACGGTGTGAACTTTGACAGGGAAAGAAAAATGGGTGCGAGAGTACTTTTGACAACCACGGAGATATTCATCTAAACCAGCAGGGCCGTAAATATCAATGCGGCTTGGGTTACCAGCCAGCCCACAACTTGCTAGGAGTCCCATTAAGCCGAAAATGTGATCCCCGTGCATATGAGTGATGAAAATGCGTCTGATTTGACTGATTTTGAGTTCACTACGGAGCAGTTGATGCTGAGTACCTTCACCACAGTCAAACAGCCAGACTTCGGCACGCTGAGGTAGACGCAGGGCAACACTAGAAACATTACGCGATCGCGTTGGCACTCCGGAGCTTGTTCCTAAAAAAGTAATTTGCACGGGATTTGTTGTTTGTTATTTGTCATTTGTTGTTTGGGAATTGCTAATTGCTAATTGCTAATTGCTAATTGCTAATCGGGAATTTCTTCCTTATCAGGAGTTACGCAAAACCTCTATTTGTAGGGTGTGTTAGCGTAGCGTAACGCACCTTTGAATCTATATGTGGTGTAGCTGCGTAAGTCCTGCTTATCTCCCTCAGCTTCCCCATCTCCTAATCTCCGAATAGAATCACTATAAATATCCATTTTCTGCTAAAAAAGCGGGTGAAATTCCTTCTATGCCCTCAGAGCTGAGTAATTGATGACCTAGCAATTTTTCGACGTACTTGCCTAAAATATCGCTTTCTAGGTTCACCCAGTTGCCAGGTTGTAACTGACTCAAATTTGTCTGGGTATGACTGTGGGGAATTACTGCTACTTTGAACCAACTGCCTTGGGGGTCACAATCAGCAATAGTCAGACTTACCCCGTTTACAGCAATACTGCCCTTGGGTACAATATACCGGGCAATTTGGCGCTCCCACAACTGTGAAAATGATGTTGCTGCAGTAAAGTACATTTCCCAAGAGTTAGGGGTTTGTACCGATTCTTTTAAGCAGCCAATACCATCAATGTGACCAGTAACAAAATGTCCTCCTAGTTTACTGCCTACCCGTACAGATGTTTCCAAATTGACGTAAGGAGCTGCTTGATGTTGCTGCCCAATGGTTGTCCGGTGTAGAGTTTCGTCAGAAGCTGTTGCGACAAAGCCATTAACCAAAATATTCTCTACAGTCAGACAGATGCCATCAACTGCCACACTGTCACCAACTGCTAAATCCTGTAAAATGAGTTCTGAGGTATCACCTGTGCAGGAAACTTCAAGGCGATCGCCTCCCAACGACCGAATCTTTCCCAGAGCTTGAATTAAGCCTGTAAACATTGGGGTTCAACTCCTGAGCTGGGCTAGGTTTGCTGTTAATTTAATGATGCACAAAGTACATCATTAATGTGTTTTTTTCGTGAAGTCTGAGAACAAACTTCCTGAGACTGCGGCATACTTGGAGAAGACTTCCTTATTGACTCCTACTTAATTAGTTAGGTTTTTAAGGGCTGATCTTACGGTTGATCGGTGAAAAGATTAGAACAGAGCCGACTATATTGGTTCGACTTCTAATCTATCCAGTACTAGTTTACCGCTTAGTTTTGATGCCCCCTATGCCGAAAGTGTTCTAGAGGCTACGCTGATGATTGAAATGAGAGTTGCTGGAATTGCATTAGACGCCGTCACACGCAGCCCAATAGTGCTGCTGAAGGATTCCTTAGATCGACGTGCCTTGCCAATTTATATCGGGCAAGATCAGGCAAAAGCAATTATCAGTGCTTTGGAGCAACATAAGCCCCCTCGACCTCTCACCCACGATTTACTCGTTAATTTTTTTGATACTTGGGAGATAAATCTTGAGAAGGTGATTATTCACTCACTTCGAGAAAATACCTTCTATGCTATCCTGTGCGTGCGTCAGGGTGAGGAAAAAAAAGAGATTGATGCTAGGCCAAGTGATGCGATCGCGATCGCTTTACGTACCAACAGCCCAATTTGGGTAATGGAAGAAGTGGTTGCTGATGCATCTATTCCTGTGGACAGAGACGCTGATGAGGAAGAGCGCCGTGCCTTCCGTGATTTTGTTGCTAACATCAGACCAGATGATTTTGCCCAACAAGGGGGAGATCGAACTGGTAAGGAGGAATGAGCAATTTTGAATGATACTAGGATAGGAAAATCCTAACGCACTAGTTCAACAATTGATAATGAACAATGGATAATGGATAATTACCTCTCCTTGAAAGAAGAGGATTGAACTTCAGGAAAATATTTTCTTTTTATTTTCTTCATAAATGAAGAGGTCTTAGACCAAATTAATCAATTATCAATTATCAATTATCAATTATCCATTGATAAAAATGCGTTACCGACGGTTTGGGAAAACTAATCTGCTGCTTTCTGTGTTTTCCCTAGGAACTATGCGTTGCTTGGCTTCGGAATCAGAAGCCGAAAAGACTGTACAAGAGGCAATTGCTAGAGGCATTAATCACCTAGAAACTGCCAGGGGTTACGGTAAAAGTGAGCAGTATCTTGGCAACATCCTCAAAACAAAGTTGCCAGTGCCACGAGAGCAGCTATACATTACTACCAAACTCCCACCGACACCTGATGCTAACTTAATGCGTCAGTGGCTCAATGAATCCCTAGAGCGTCTACAAGTTGATTATTTGGATTGTCTGGCAATTCATGGGATCAATACCTGGGAGCATCTTGCTTGGGTTAAGTCTTCTACTGGCTGTATGCAAGCAGTGGGAGAAGCAGTAGCAAAGGGCTATGTCCGACACGTTGGTTTCTCTACTCACGCTCAGCTAGATGTGATTCTTGGGGCGATTAATACAGATTTATTTGAATTTGTCAACCTGCATTACTATTATTTTTTTCCGCACAATGCCGCAGCAGTTGAGTTAGCTCACAACAAAGACCTGGGTATTTTTATTATTTCCCCGGCGGATAAAGGAGGACAGCTCTATACTCCACCGCCGAAGCTCAAGATGCTGTGCTACCCTTTCTCACCATTAGAACTTAACTATCGGTTTTTATTAAGCGATCGCCGCATTACGACTCTAAGTATAGGACCAGCAACGCCAGCTGAACTGACAGCACCTCTAGCCGTTGCCAATCGAGATGAGCCCTTAACACCGATGGAGGTTGAAGCATTTTCTCGTCTAGAAGCTCAGCTAATAGATGCTTTAGGGACTGATTGTTGTAGCCAATGTTACCAATGCCTACCTTGCCCAGAAAACATTCAAATTCCAGAAGTCTTGCGATTACGGAATCTTGCCGTTGCTTACGAGATGAATGATTTCGGTAAATACCGCTATGGCATGTTTGAAAATGCTGGTCATTGGTTCCCTGGGAACAAGGGTAATCGTTGCACTAGCTGTGGCGACTGCTTACCTAGATGTCCAGAACAGCTTGATATTCCAACTCTCCTTCTAGATACTCACAAGCGTTTAGGTGGCTCCCCTAGGCGTCGGTTGTGGGGATAGGGAATGGGAGGGAGACGCGGGGACGTACTAGTGCCGCTGCGCGGAATTTAGAATTTAGAATTTAGAATTTAGAATGCTTATAGAGTAAAGATTCTAACGATCTCAAACTAGTCAGTTACTTTTGCCACGCTGCACTAGAGAAAGTCCTGTATTTCTGCCGCACTGTACTAGCAACATAAGGCTAAATATATCACAATATATATGTAAACACTCAGGCTACAAACTTAATCCGGGACATAAAGGCTGTGAGCAAGTATACAGAGGCACAAAAAAAACTAAAACCTAACACCTAAAACCTAACACCTGATCTAAACTCGCATATCCCGCTTTAAGTCGATAGCCACCGACACTCCCATCAATGCTGTTATGCCCCAAACACACATCCGATTTGATTGGGCAATTAAAAAATTACTGAGAAACAAAGCTAATCATGTCGTTTTAGCAGGTTTCCTCAGTGAGTTATTAGGCAAACAAATCAAGATACAATCAATACTCGAAAGTGAAAGCAATCAACAAGCCGAGGATGACAAACTCAATCGAGTTGATATTCTGGCAGAAAATGACCAGGCTGAATTAATTCTTATTGAAGTACAAAACAATACAGAGCAAGATTATTTTCATCGCATGCTCTACGGCACAGCGAAGTTAATTACCGACTTCCTGGAAAAAGGAGAACCCTACGGTAAAGTCAAAAAAGTCTATTCAGTGAATGTGGTCTACTTTTCTCTGGGACAGGGAGATGATTATATTTACCAAGGGAAGTTAGATTTTCGTGGACTTCATTTAGAAGACTCTTTAAAACCATCAATAAGACAGAAGAATCTGTTTAATATCCAAGAGGTATCTGAAATTTTCCCAGAGTATTATGTGATTAAAGTGAACAACTTTAACGACGTGGCGAAGAATACCTTAGATGAATGGATATATTTCCTGAAAAGGAGCCAAATCAAAGAGGAATTTACAGCCCAAGGTTTAGCCGAAGCGAAGGAAAATTTACTCGTAGATAGCTTGAGTGAAGAAGAAAGAGCAAGTTACCTGAGATTTATGGAGAATCGGCGCTATGAAATCAGCATCATAGAAAGTTCGCGCTCAGAGGGAAGATTGGATGGTTTAGAAGAGGGCATAGAGAAAGGTATCAAAGAGGGCATAGAGAAAGGTATCAAAGAAGGCATGGAGAAAGGTATCAAAGAAGGCATGGAGAAAGGTATCAAAGAGGGTAGGTCGCAAGGCAAACAGCAAGAAAAGGTTAACATAGCCAGAACATTCAAACAAAAAGGAATAGATATTAAGACAATTGCAGAAGCAACAGGATTGACTAGAGAAGAGATTGAGGAACTGTAGCGTTTCTAGATCAGTAAGAAGGTTTATGGCGCGATCGCATTTTACTTAATTCCTTCTTACTAGTGCAGCGCGGCAAAAGTAACTGACCAGTTTGATCTCGTTAGAATCCTTACTCTATAAGCATTCTAAATTCTAAATTCCGCGCAGCGGCACTAGTTACTTGTTACTTATTCAGCAAACCCTAGATACCCACAAGCGTTTAGGTTACTCCCCTAGGCGTTGATTGTGGGGATAGGGCGCTCTTCAGAAACAAGGCAGTCCCAAAGAAAAATTTTTTCCCCACCATGAAGGAAAATCAATTCTGCAGATAGTTCTACGTTAGAAGTTAGGAGCAGTCTGTAAAGTTTTGTTGCTAAATAGCCATTTTTTGTGCCAATTTTTCGAGTTACGATCCAATCACTGTTCAGCTTATTAATCTTCCTGATGTTATGAGTGCTCCTGCTAATGCAGATTTACAACCAGTTTTAATAGATAAGGAAACTGGTAAATTGTACACGAAGTAATGTTCTTTGTGCACGAGCAAATAATTGCTCGTGCATTAGGCAATAAAGATAACCCTTCAGGGGGTGTTATACAAAATCAGGCATAGATACCCCTCTGATATCCGACCCTGTAGAGACGTTGCATGCAACTTCTCTACAGGGTTTTCCAGGTTTGCTCAAAACGGGGGTTGTAAAACCGAATTTAGTATTAAGCAAAACGATTAGGATTCCTCTATGAAGTCAGCTAAGTTTTCTACAATAGATCTATTCTATTAGGTGGGAACTACGGGAAACAATTTTGTTCAATTTTCAATGTTCAATTTTCAGGAATTCCATTGCCTTAGTTGCACTGCTAATTGGTATTAGCGGGAGTTTTGCTACCATTTTACCGAGGAAGGTGCTAGCTCAAAATTCCAGATTGCAGCCTTCTGCTGAACCTTTAAATCTGAAATTGTTAGAACAACAGACACCTATAACTAACGGTTCCGTAATAACTGCTGATACTCTCTCTC
The DNA here is from genome assembly GCA_010692635.1 of Symploca sp. SIO2C1. Lineage (GTDB taxonomy): Bacteria > Cyanobacteriota > Cyanobacteriia > Cyanobacteriales > Coleofasciculaceae > Caldora. The sequence goes on from JAAHGL010000151.1 coordinate 9,907, forward strand.
AAGAGGAAATAACCATACCTAGCTTATGGTGGGCTGATAAACAGTTTGGTGGCAAGCTACTTGACACCTGGATTGCTTACCTGGATGAACGCCGCATAGATCTCGTAGTCAGACGCCAATTTTGGAGTATTCAAGACTACTTTGGACACTATCAATTCGTCAACAAAATGGGAACTATTGCTAGGGAGTACAACCAGGATTATCGTTACAACATCAGGGTATTCAATCAGCTAGGAGAACCTTTAGGGGCTTACACCTGCGATTATACTGATACAAATGAACAAAGTAATCCTACTCCTCACTGTCAAATTGAGCTATGTGAAATAGACAACTTACCACTAGGAGGTGTAATGTCTGACTTTTGTCAGATAGAACCGTGAGTACTGAATCAATGCTCTAGGCGATCGCAATCAAAGCATATATAGCAATTCTCGCATCCATGAGGTACATCTCCTATTCCCTATTCCCAAAAACCAATAACTAATGTACCTCACAAGTATGAGAAACGCTATATTAATTTCACCAAGCCACGGCAATACCGTCGGTACGAGGCTCACTAGCAGCTACAAGTAGTTGATTATGCCTGAAAATAATTTGTCCTCGACCAAAAAAATTCTTTGGACTGAACAAATTCGCTGGATGCTGCCGTACATCATGATGACGTTGCTGTAATGACTTCCACACATCTTCGGCTACAGTTGATTCCAAAAGAACTTTAGCATCAGATACAAAACGCCACCTAGGTGCATCTAGAGCAGCTTGAGGATTCATGCCATAATCAACCAAATTAACTACTACTTGCAAATGTCCTTGGGGTTGCATTGATCCACCCATAACACCAAATGGACCAATCGGTTGATTATCCTTGGTTAAAAAACCAGGGATGATTGTATGTAAAGGGCGTTTTCCTGGTGCTAGCTGGTTAGCATGTCCTGGCTCTAAGGTAAACCCATATCCTCGATTTTGTAGAGAAATTCCAGTACCTTCAGGGATAATGCCACTACCAAAACCCTGGTAATTAGATTGGATGAAAGATACCATCAATTCATCATCAGCTGCAGCTAGATAAACAGTTCCACCTTTTGGTAGTCCTGGGGAAGCTATCGCGATCGCTTTTTCCCCAATTAAAGAGCGACGAGAAGCTGCATAATCTAGGGAGAGGAGCTCGGACGGAGGTACTTGCAAAAAGCGCTCGTCAGCGACGTACTTGTGTAAATCAGCACAGGCAAGTTTCATTGCCTCAATCTGCAAATGGTAACTTTGAGCTGATTCCCGCTCTTCTTGAGACAAATCGAAGCCAGAGAGAATGTTTAAAGCGATTAAAGTAGCAATACCTTGAGTATTGGGTGGTAGCTCCCAAACTGTAATTCCTCGGTAGTTGGTTGAGATTGGTGTCACCCACTCAGCTTGATGAAGAGCCAAGTCACTAGCTGTCAGATATCCGCCAGTGTTGGCAGCAAAGTTAGCGATGCTCTCAGCAAGTTTACCTCGGTAAAAGCTTTCACCGCCAGTAGCGGCAATTTCTCGTAGTGTTTCAGCATGAACCTGGGAATGCCAAATTTCTCCAGCTACTGGTGCTCTATTATTCGGGAAAAATAATTGCTGAAAGGGTACAAACTCAGCACCTTTCAGGGGAAGGAAAACTTTTTCTGCTAGCTTCCAAGCAATTGATGTTACTGGTGATACGGGGAAACCTTCCTCGGCATATCGAATCGCTGGTGCAAATAACTGCTCGAAGGGCAGGCTTCCCCAACGTTCCCACAAAGCCCGCCAGGCGGAAACTGCTCCTGGTACTGTAACGGATCGCCAACCTGTTTTTGGCACCGTATCAAGTCCGGCAAACTCTTCCAAGGTAAGACTTTGGGGGCTTTTACCGGAAGCATTAAGACCATGTAGTTGCCCATCCCAAATAAGTGCAAAAGCGTCTGAACCAATGCCATTGCAAGTAGGCTCCACAACTGTAAGAGCAATGGCAGTTGCTACTGCTGCATCAACAGCATTTCCTCCTGCCCATAACATCTCCATACCAGCCATAGTTGCCAACGGTTGACTGGTTGCTACAGCACCACGGGTTCCCATAATTACCCGTCTGGTACTAGGGTAGGGATAGTTATTGAGGTTTCCAAATAACAAAGCTAATTTGATGTTTCAGTTTTACTCAGGTAATTCTAATGCATATCTGAGCACACTTATCTTCCCCAATTTCGATTAACTAGGGCTTGCTACATGGGTATGAAAAGTATACTAGACAATGTTTTCAAGCAATTTTCTTTTTGCCTTGTGCAAAGAAATTGTATCTTTTAGCTCAAAAACCTTGCACCTTGGTGGGAAATTCCCTAACACCTAGCTACTCCTTCCTTTGTCGCATCTTTCGCCATAAGTTTTGGTATTGCTTATCAGTGGACTCAGATAGGGGATTGAGAAACTCACTTTTCTTCAGGATTCCAGCATCTGGTAGACGTAGGGAATTATCGGCAAGGGTTTTTGGTAGTTTCTGGGCAGTAACATTTGTGAGGATAGGTGAAGCGGCATTCGTTAATAAGGAAATTGCTTCAGCTGTCTCGAACTCCCAGCAAAAATCAATCCACTGTTGCGCTAGAGCACTCACGTTTGCTGTCGTTTTTGGTTGCACCCATAAATCTGTCCAGAGAGCTGTTCCCGATTGGGGCACTACTGCCCTAATTTGACGCTCACCCTGTACAATCGGCATAACATCATGGGACCAACCGACTGCTAGCCAGGTATCTCCTAAAATTAGGGGTTGGAGATAATGTTCCGAGCTGTAGAATTTGACTTGTTGATTAAGTGCCAGTAATTCTTCTTCCAGGTTTGGTACTTCATTCAAATTGGTAGTGTTGTATGATTTACCCAGTTTTTTCAACGTCAGACCAATTACTTCTCGCGGTTGGTTTAACAGAGAAATGCGATCGCGCAACTCCTCTCGCCATAAGTCTGGCCAATCTGTGGGCATCCAACCCAAACGCTCAAATTTATCACGGCGATAGGCGATAACTGTAGTACCCCAACGATAAGGTGCTCCCCATACTTTTCCCTCCTTATCTAGCTCACCTGCTTGATTACGCCTTACCAACTCTTGCCAGGATGAGGGTAGCTGCTGCCATCCAGCAAGCTGTTCTACTTCTAGTGGTTGAATCCACTCCTTTTTGATCGCCTCTGCTAACCAGAAATCTCCTAAGGTTACTAAATCAACAACTTCTGACTTCCTACGTCTAGTGATGAAATTGAGGAAATCTCCCATGAAATCGAAGGGTGATTCCTGCTCGGTCTGTTTTTCTTTGGCTTTTGCTTGATCTTTCCCAGTTTTTAAGTTGTTCAGTATAATTTGTAACTGTTCTTCTGGGTCAAAATTGAGGCTAGCGGCTTGCTTCAATTGCCTACGAAATTTACCCTTGAGCTGAGCTGGAATTGATCCTTGTAACAGTTGTAGTTTCAAGGATGCTTGTTGCTGAGAGTTACATCCAACCATCAGCTGACTTAGAGCTAGGGAACTAGCACCTAAGAGAAAAGAGCGTCGCTTGATCATAGGAACTGAAAATTGGAACTAAGAATGGGAATAAAGAGATTTTAATGACAATCAAGCTTTTTTGACACAATAACCTAAATTTACCTTACTAAAGGGGAAATTAGCTGGATTGCAACAAAAGAGAAAATTAATTTGTTGTTTTGCTTACATTTTGCACCAATTTAAGATTACTTTACCTAATCTACTGCTGCTAGTGCGGCGCGGCAGAAATAACCCACCGGTTTAAGATCGATAGAATGCTTATAGAGTAAGGATTCTTAATTATTAATTATTAATTCTTAATTCCCCACAGCGGTACTAGGCTCTTGTCCAGTCGATTTCCCAAGGAATCAGCCTCAGAAAATGTGTTAAGTATATTTGCTTGGTCAGTGAGAAATTAATTGCTAATTCGGTAAGATATGTCAAAATGTCGAGCTAAAGACGGTAAATTAGAGATTACACCACAAAACATCAGCTAAAACCGATATTAGACTTAATAACTGCTATTGATTCTGCAACTGACTCTAATTGCGGTCAATCCTAATTGGTTCGTCAAAATATGCGGTAATCAACCTCAAACTGAGCCATGAGAGATCAAACCTGTATCTAGGGTATTGAGTCAATTTTTTTCTTATTGACCATAAAAAAGCCAACGCTGTGAGTACTCAATTCTGCTAAATAGTTAAATCATAGTTAAATGAATGATTTGTTTGCACTAATTTTGCCTTAAAGCTACTAGCATAAAACATGAAGACACATTTATACCGCATTAGGAATCTTATGGATGCAGTTCAACAACAAATCATAGCTCTTAGTCATAAAGTTGATTCCCTCTACCAAATGATCGATCAGCTTAGCCAAAATGTATCAGAATCTTTATCTGAAATCAGAAGAGCACCAGTTGAGGAATTTAACCACCCAGAGCTAGATCCAACCCTTAGATTGGGAGTTCATCGGAATTCTAGCCTCCTGGAGTCTGTGATGGAACATAAGGATGTTCTGATGGATAGCAATAGTCACTCCACCAGTTATCAGCAAAATAGCGAGAGTAGTTTATCTGCCGACATTCAAGTCCAACGCCTAACCGCACAACTAACCGCAGCCTACAATCGCATTGCTGCCTTGGAAGAACAATTACTATCCCGAAGAATACACTCTTGAACTTCCCTTCCCTAAAACCTCTCCGATAATGACTCTCGAGAAACAAGGGAGTAGGGAGCAGGGAGCAGGGAAGAGGAAAAGATAGTTTCTCCTATTAAATTAGGGGCACAGGGCGCTCCTCAGGGCTCTTCAGAAAAAAGGCAGGAGGCTCCAAGGCAGAAGGGAAAAGAATGAAAGCTTGTTTGTTATCTTCTTTTTGGGGCATTGTCCCTAAACACGCTTATTAAGTGATCGTCATAGCTTGGTTAACAAGAGAGTTGTTGCGAAAAGTTAGGATAGTTAGGTTTTGCTTGAAGAACCTGAATATGCGCAATTATCATGATTTGGTATTATTTCCTACAAATCAAGAATCCCATCGGCTTTTACCCGTGGGAGTGTCAAACAACTACTCTGTCGATGAATAAAAACTGGGCTATTGCAGTTGGTATTAATCATTACACTCATATTCAGTCCCCAACTTATGCTAAGAGGGATGCCGAGAATATGCAGGATTTTTTTGAGAAAGAGGCAGGTTTTGATCAAGTTTTCCTGTTTACCGAAGATTCCCCACCAATTCCCGCTAATACTACACTGATTCCTACCCAGCCTACTTTGGCACACCTACAGCATTTTTTGCGATCGCAGTTTGAGAAACCTTTCCTAGAACTAGGAGATAACCTCTGGTTCTTTTTTGTCGGTCACGGCCTGCGTTATCATAATCGTGATTATTTGTTTCTTTCGGATACTGACCCTAGTGATCTAGAAAAAACAGCATTAAATATCAACTATTTAACCCAACGGCTGCGACGGTCGGGAGCAGATAATGTGATACTAATGTTAGATGCTTGCCGCAATCAAGAGGATAGAGTAGGAGAGGGTATTGGCAAGGAACAACAGCAAGGAGTAGTTACTATTTACTCCTGTAGTTCCAACGAAAGAGCCTACGAAATTCCATCTCTTCAACAAGGCTCCTTCACTTATTCGGTGTTAGAGGCATTACGGATTCAGGGAGAGCATAACTGTGCCACCGTAGAGCGGCTTGATCATTATTTGCGCGATCGAGTACCGGAGATTAATCGGCAGTATCATAAGCCTCAACAGAGACCTTATACGATCGCAGAGCCATTTGGTAGACATCACCTGATTCTGTTACCTCGATATGCCACCCTCAAAGATATCGAAACCTTGAAAATGGATGCTTTTAAAGCGGAAGCCGAGGGGAATCAGCAACTGGCAACGCAGTTGTGGAGTCGGGTAAATGTAGCGGCATCTGGTTCAGATATCGACGTTATTAAAGCATTTCAAAGAATTTTTCAGAAATCTATAGTATTTCCTCCCTCGCCAGCATTACCAGTGTTTGCCTTTGAGGTGTTGACGTTGAATACTAAAGCTCAAAAAATTTACCGCAGTCGGGGTGAAGCTCACTATTTTACTGAAGACTTGGGTAAAGGAGTAAGCTTAAAAATGGTGGTTATCCCAGCTGGCAGCTTCCAGATGGGTTCCCCGAATACTGAAAAGGAGCGATATGACTCTGAAAGTCCCTTGCACAGGGTAAGTGTAGCGTCATTCTGCATGGGTAAATATCCTATCACCCAAGCTCAATGGCAAGCTGTAGCAGCTCTTCGACAAGTTAACTGTGAACTCAACCCTAATCCATCCCAATTCAAAGGAGCAGACTTACCAGTAGAGCAGATATCCTGGCATGATGCAGTAGAGTTTTGTGCAAGAATCTCAATGAAAACGGGACGAGAATACCGACTACCCAGCGAAGCGGAATGGGAGTATGCCTGTCGTGCTGGTACAACTACCCCGTTCCACTTTGGGAACGCCATTACTCAAAAGTTAGTGAACTATGATGGTACGCAGACAACTTCTGTCGGTAGTTTTCCGGTTGTCAATGCCTTTGGTTTGTATGACATGCATGGTAATGTGTTGGAGTGGTGTGCTGACCACTGGCACGAGAATTATGAAGGTGCGCCAACAGATGATAGTGTTTGGTTAAGTGATACTCATCATAATTATCGGGTGTTGCGTGGGGGTTCGTGGTACAGCTATTCTAAGTATTGCCGTAGTGCCTATCGCTACTACCGTGCACCGGACTGCAAGTATTGCCACTTCGGTTTTCGGATTGTCTGTGGTGCTGCGTGAAGTCTGTCACTCCTCATGGGGTGACAAGCAAGCTGAAGTACTGAGCCATCGTGCTTTTAGCCCATTTATATATTCAGTAAAAAGACGATATCTGTGATCGTACTGTTGCTTTACGAGCAAAACGCAACAGCGATCACATTCCTCAATGTGATCGCCTTTGGCAGACTAACGTTAGAATTGAACCGTTGAGTTAGGTATTTATCGCTCAGGAGCGATCCCGCCGTAAACCCTTACCTTCGCTGTCTATCTATCTGTCTCGATAGTCACAAAACTCCACGGTTAATTTGGTATCACAACGGTTTGCGTAGACGTCAACATGCCTTGCTTCTTCATTAAAACGAACATAGACGTTATGCTCTAAATTACCATCGTCTTCTACGATGACTTCTTCTTGGCCGCTGTCGATAACTATCCCCCATGAGTTTCGGGCGCACGAGGTAGTCACATCAAGATCATAGATGTTGCGCGGAATAATGAATTGTGAGTTGGGTTGAACGGTACGCGTTGAAGGGAATTCACATACATGCTCCATAGCGTATGCTTCAGCTATGTTGACACTGAACATCATCACTGTCATGCACGCGAACAAGATAGCTAATAAAATTCGTTTCGATCCTTTTGTCATGGTTTTGTACCTTGTAGATTATACAGTTTCTTGGACTTTGGACAAAATTTGATGTTCTGTTCTCTGTCGCTCTATTTATAAGACGCTCTCACAGGGCAATTAAGGCCAATTTTTTGAGTTAGGGGCAATTTTTTCAAAATCGGGTCATAACTCGAAAAATTGGCACAAAAAATCGTGATTTAGCAACAAAACTTTACAAGTGGGAACAACGGTTGAATCAGGTAATAGACGATGGAATCAGGTTTATAAGGGTTGATGAGGCTCTGGAGTTTAGACTATGAAAAAATAACTCAGTCTTCCTTTAAGGCTGAGTTCTGAGTAAATTAATGCAAAATGGGGTTTAAGTCTTCTTGTTTTTGGCTTTTTTGTTGGCGGTTTTTCCTTTTTTGACCACGGGATAACGAGTGCGTTTGTTTCTTTTTTTCCCTTTTAACCATCCGGTTGATTTTCCACGGGGTTTGGGA
>JAAHGL010000152.1 GCA_010692635.1 Symploca sp. SIO2C1
AAAGTAGCTCTTAAAAATCTGCTTACTTTTAGCTCATATTCGGAATTTAAGCGGGTGTTTCCCTACGATGGTGCAAGGAAATTGTATCGATGGGCTCAAAAACCTTGGACTTTTTGGGGCAAAGAAATGATTGAAAGCCTCCTCTGGCATGGCTTCCACACTTATGCAGCAAACCCGAATTAGATGTAGGGGCAAAGCATTCGGGCGATATTTTATCCCTCAAACCCTAGTTTTTCTGTCCGAATGCTTCGCCCTGAGATGTCTATTTTGGCGTAAATATGAATACTGAATCGGTATTCTAGCATTTTAGGAAGAGGGAATGGGAAAGAAAATGCGATCGCAGATCTTGTAGGGTGGGCAAAATCAATATCTTTAACAATTGGATTGATAAATGTCCCATTTTTGCCCACCGGTTGAGGGCGCACGTTGGTTATTGGTGTCAACTTAAAGTGAAACCCTTGCCCCACTAGGATAGCCTATCAATAGCTTATCCTGGGGGATACCCCTCTTCGGGTGAGGTGAAATTTACAGTGGCTCTCAAGAAACATGAGGCAGGAGGCTCCGAGGCAGGAGGTAGGACTCACATCTTGCACCAGTACATAAATACTTAATAAGGTCAATCAGAGCAATCAATTTCAATACTGAAACAGTCAAATCTTAGCACTGCTCCTTGCTCCCAAGTTCCCCTCCTTGGAGGGGTTAGGGGTGGGTTGCTCCCTCCCTTCACAGGTCAATTTTCGACTTGGTGCAAGATCTCAGTAGGAGGTAGAAGGAAAGAGGATTTGACAAAAGTTTCGACCCTCATTACTCATTACTCATTACTCATTACTCAAAAAAGCTCTCCCACAACTTTTTTCACCTCACCCCCCCTCTTCTGTCACTTTCCGAAATTCTGACGAAATTGCGTCATTACAGCCAACGACACCTAAGGAGAGAATCAGGGTTTGAACCCCATTTTTCGGAGTCTGACAGAAGAAGGATAGCAGTTATTTTTTTACTCTCGCTTTGAAAGCGATCTTCATCAGCACTTCATGTACCAGTAATCCAACCACAAAACCTGGGACAATTTCGTTAAGGATTGAGCTATACCCTAAAACACTCCAGATTATGGTTGTTATCAGCCCTGCCAACATCGTCGCAGCTAAGGCTAAATGATTAGTGCGTCTTTTTATCAATACAATCAGCATAGCTGGACCGATGGAAGCGGCTACAGCACCTGCAGCAAACAGAATTAAAGAAAACACCGTCGAGGAGATAAAAATCGTCCCCATTACAGCTAAAATTCCCACTAAGAGGGTTGCCCCTTGCTCGTATTTCAACCCATATTTTTGGGACATCCTACTATGAAAAGCAGGGGAAATATCTCTAGCCAGTGCACTCGAACAAACTAGGAGTTGGGAATCTGCTGTGGAAGCGATGACCGAAAATACTCCTGCCAGCACAACTCCCACTAAAACTGGGGAAAAATGTTGCATCGCATATAAAGGCAAGGCTTGTTCAGGATCATTAATATTCGGAATTAAAACCCGACAAACAATTCCGAATAAAATCATCGCTATCCAGGTAGAATAGACATAAGCCAAATACGTCCATTTTGCTTGTTTTGCTTCCTCTGGACTCCGTCCCGCTAGCAATCTGACTAGGACTTGGGGCTGAGAAATATCAAATCCGAAACCAAAAAAGAAAAATCCCACCATATAGGCGAGTAAAGTCCAGTTGGTAAATCCAGCAGTAAGATTAGTCAGATTCGGGTCGATTTCATTGAGTTTGGAGAGAATTTCTGAAACCCCACCTCCAGCAAAAACAGCCACAGTCAGCATCCCAAAAGCAACGAACATCACCACAAACGCCTGCACCACGTCTGTCCAAATGGAGGCTCTGAGCCCACCTGTGACACAGTACACGAGAATTGAGCCTGCTGCGATTAAAGCGCCAATGTTGGGGTTAACACCAAAAAACACATCTAGAGTTTTGGCAGCGGCAGCAAATTGTCCAGAAGTATAGGCTCCAATAAAAACGACGGTTATCAGCGCGACAATCAAAGTAATGATGCGTTTGCCTTGAGGCTTTTTGACTGTGGCACCTAGAAACTCGGGAATAGTTTGGGAGTCTTGCTCAACAGAAAGCTGGTTCACCTTATCGGGAAAAAACGTCCAAAAGACGAGCTCGCCCAAGAAGGTAGGAAGAACCATCAGCAGGGATGCAATGCCAGTAGTATAAGCCATGCCCACAGCGCCAACCATAATCCAGCCACTGTTTCCCGTAGCACCAGCACTCAGCCCGACAAAGACTTTTCCAAAGGAGCGATTGCCCACTAGGTAATCAGCCTCCGTATTATTGGAAGCTTTGGCAGCCAGAGCGCCTATCCACAAGAAAATAACAACGAAAACGGTGAAAGTAATAAGTGTAATTGCCACGTTCAGACTCAATCGAGGTAAGACTACCAATAAATCAAGTTAAGACAACAAATATTGATACAATCTCTTTGAAAATGATTAAAATAACCAAAATCCAAGTATAAGCTGCATTCTTGAGTTAAGTCCAAACTCAATGACTAATGACTAATGACCAACCCCTATATTCCATAATCGCTTCATCAATTGCCGCAACACCACAGCAACGGATTACTTTTGCTGAGTACATGGATTTAGTGCTGTACCATCCCCAGTATGGTTACTATAATAATGGTGCAGTCAATATTGGCTCCAAGGGCGACTTTTTTACCTCACCTCACCTAGGTAAAGATTTTGGTGAGTTACTAGCTGAGCAGTTTGCCCAAATGTGGGAGATTTTAGGAGAGCCAACCCCCTTTACCCTAATGGAAATGGGAGCGGGACAAGGATTGTTAGCGGGGGATATTCTCAGTTACCTCCATTCCTCCCATCCTGACTGTTTTGCTGCTGTAGAGTACATTATCGTGGAGAAAGCAGCGGGACTGATTAGCCAACAGCAGCAACTGTTACAGAAATTACAACTACCAATAACAGATAATGATTTGCGATCGGCTTGCAGCAGCGCTTCGCTATCGCTACCTGTCAGGTGGTGTGCTTTAGAAGAAATACCTGAAAACTCCCTTACTGGTTGCTGTTTCTCCAATGAGTTAGTAGATGCTTTACCCGTACATCAATTTGTTATTGAACAGGGACAGTTACGGGAAATTTATGTGACAACAAGGAGGAGAGGAGAGGGAGATGAGGAGAGAAAGAGACACGGAGACGCGGAGACGCGGAGACGCGGAGAAAAAGAAACCATTCCCAATTCCCAATTCTCAATTCCCAAACAACAAACAACAAACAACAAACAACCAACAACAAACAACATTCAATTTGTAGAAGTCACAGACACTCCTTCTACACCTCGGCTGAAAGAATATTTTGATTTAGTAGGTATTGATTTATTCTCCGGTGCTTACCCAGAAGGCTATCGTAGCGAAGTGAATCTAGCGGCCCTTGACTGGCTCAATAATGTTGCCAAGCGACTACAACGAGGTTTCTTGTTAACGATCGATTATGGTTATTCGGCCCAGCGCTATTATTTACCAGCACGTCATCAGGGAACTTTGCAATGCTATTATCACCACCGTCATCATGATGACCCTTACTGGTGTGTAGGACAGCAGGATATTACTGCCCATATAAATTTTACTGCTCTGGAACGACAAGGGGAGCTATGTGGTTTGCATCAAGTAGGCTTTACTCAACAGGGAATGTTTCTGATGGCTCTGGGGTTAGGGGAGCGTCTTGCTGCACTTTCTGCTCCTGGTGAAGTTCGTGGACAAGCAGTTGCTACAGGTAAAGACTTGATGACAATTATGCAGCGTCGTGAGGTGCTACACCAGTTGATTGATCCTATGGGATTAGGAAACTTTGGTGTACTAGTTCAGAGTAAGGGTTTGACAGAGGAAGAAGGGAAGGTTGCACTCAAAGGTTTGACTGTTCCGCCCATGTTTTAAGTCCCAATAGGAAGTAAAAAGTAACGAGTAACAAGTAACAAGTTTTGAGTTAATCTCAACCAAGGTGTCGTGGAAATTGCATCGATCAGCTCAAAAACCTTGGACTATTGTGACAAAAAAATGATTGAAAGCCCTGTCTGGCATAGCTTCCACACTTATGCACCGTAACGGAATTATGTCAGGACTTACGCAGCTACACCAGATATAGAGTTAAAGGTGCGTTACGCTACGCTAACACACCCTACTGGATTGTTTCAGCTAAAATAGGGCAATAGAAATAAGACAGCTTTCCTTGTAACTTGGCAGGTTTGAACCATTTTGCTAATGCACCAAATTAGCTGAAACAATCCACTACAAATAGAGGCTTTGCGTAAGTCCTGATGTCATCCTGAGCGATAGCGAAGGATCTCCAAACGGCCGGTGATGCTTCACTATCACCTATCTCTAGCTTAAGTTGACACGAATGCCGAATGCTTGCCCCTAAATCTAGTTCTGGTTAGTGAATCCGTGTTCTAGGAACTTGGGTTACTCTAGTCATAAGTGCGTCTAAGCTCACCTTTGGACTGTGGATATGTCAGTTAACCTAGATAGGGCTTGCTGTATAAGTGTGTAAGCTATACCATACAGGGCTTTCGAGCATTTATTTGCCGAATAAGTGCAAGGTTTTTGAGCGAAAAGGTACAATTTCCTTGCACCTTAGCGTGGAAAATCCCTAACACCTACCACCTCTTTCCCTCACCTAACACCTAACACCTAACACCTAATACCTATTCAAACCCGAAAATTACGACTTATTCAGCAAACCCTAGATAAATGTTATGACGCTGGACTTGCGGAAATTCTATCAAGCCATTAATCCTGCCAAGTCTTTGGCTGTGGAGAATTCTGAAGATGGGAAGTATTACATTGATTTCTCCTCGGTGCGTGGTAACCAGACCATTGAAAATTTAAAGAGAACTATAAGATTGTCTGACACACCCACCTGCCAGCTCTTCACAGGACAAATAGGCTGTGGTAAGTCTACAGAGTTACTGCGACTGAAGGCACAGTTGGAGCAAGAAGAATTTCATGTGGTTTACTTTGAGTCCTCTCAAGATCTGGATATGTTGGATGTTGATGTTGGGGATATTTTGCTAGCAATTGCCCGTCACGTCAGCGGCAGTCTGAAGGAAATTACTATTGGTGAACCTAAAGGATTTAAGAGGTTATTACAAGATGTAGCAAAGTTTTTGCAAACCGAAATAGACCTATCGAGCGGCATCGAATTCAGTATTCCTGGAATTGGTCAAATTACGATTAGTAGTGAAGAGACTAGTTTGGCTCTAGGAATTGGTAAAATCACGGCTAAGGTAAAAGAGAGTCCTAAGTTTCGCGATCGCCTCAGACAATACTTGGAGCCGCAAACCAAATCTCTCATAGATACGATTAACCAGGAACTCTTAGAACCTGCCATCAATTCTCTCAAGCAGCAGGGTAAAAAAGGACTAGTGGTGATTGTCGATAATCTCGACCGCGTGGATAATCGCCCAAAGCCTTCAGGAAGTACTCAACAGGAATACTTGTTTATAGACCGGGGTGAGCAGTTACGCGGACTGAACTGCCACGTAGTTTATACGGTACCCTTGGGGTTGATTTTCTCGAATGAGTTTGATCACTTGAGCCAGCAATTTATGGCAAAGCCATTAGTGCTGCCAATGGTGTCAGTAAAGTTACGTGATGGCAGTGAGTGCGCAGAGGGAATGATACTACTGCGGCAAATGGTGCTGACGAGAGCTTTTCCTGACTTGAGCCCAGAGCAGCGTATTGACAGAATTACAGAAATTTTTGATAGTTCTGAAACATTAAACCGTTTGTGCCGTGTTAGTGGTGGTCATGTGCGAAATTTGCTGTGGTTGCTCCACGAATGTCTGCTAAAGGATGATCCACCGTATACACGGGACTTGTTAGAAGAAGTAATTGGGAAGCGCCGCAATGAGATAATCTTAGCGGTTACAGAAGAAGAGTGGGCGTTACTGCGCCAAGTAGGACAACAGAAAAAGTTGGTAGGCAGTGATGGAGAGCAAATACTCATTCAGAGTATGTTCATCTATGAATACCGTGACTCCCAAGGATTTTGGTTCGATGTCAATCCAATCTTGGCAGAAGCAAGAGAGTTAGCAGAAGCGTTAGTAGCAGTTCAAAAAGATCAGAAGTTACTGGAAAATGCAGTAGAAAAAGTTCAGCAATTTTTGATGAATACAGGTGCAATAACCACTTTGGAGGAGAAGCGTATATTGCGAATTACAGCAATCCCAGGTCGGCTCAAGTCTTACGCACCCTTACCGGTGATGTTTGCTGCTCAGCCAATTGATCAAAATGTAACTGAGTTAGTGCAATACTCAGCAAAATTAGCAGGAAATAGCCTGTATAAAGTTAGTATTCTTCTCTACCGAAAACCACCAGATACTTCAGTGCGACTCCAGATGGCTCAAGTGCGAGCGCGTGATCATTTCGTCCTCATCCCCATTCCCTTTGCTGCAATCGAGCAAGCATTGAGTAATGAAGCTACTTCTACCGGATTACTAGCTCAGTATGCAGAGCGTTATCTACCTGGTGCAGATCTGTTTGATGACCGCAATGCTATTGGTGATACCCTCTGCTTCTTTGGACGAGGAAACTTACTGCATAGCTTAGAAGAGGACCTGCGCCGAAATCAAGGCATTGGGTTGTTTGGATTGCGTAAATCAGGGAAAACGTCTTTACTATTGCAATTAGGTTTTGCCATGCGGCAATATCCAGTTGTTCACATAGACCTTCAGCCTTATGGTGGTAAACTGCGTTACGGTGCTGAACTGTTTAATAAAATCCTTCAGGAACTTTCCCTGTTAATTAAAAAAAGTACTCCGAACGCCACCCTAAACTGGGCAACATTTCAGCGCGATTGCCCTGCTGCTGATTTAGGCACTGATTTTGTCAGACAGGTTAGTGAGCTGGCAAAGCTTCTGAGTGAATCTGGATATCAGCTGCCTATTCTTTTATTTTTAGATGAGATCGAAAGGATTCTGCCGACAAAGGAAGATTCACGAGAACGAGCAGAGGAATTTAATGCTTTTTTTGGTGGACTGCGGGCACTGAGTCAGGAAAAACAACTCCTTTCTATCCTAATTGCTGATGTACATCCTGATCTCAATCGCATTAATCATTGGTCTCAAGCTAGCGTGCCGACTAACCCAGTATTTAATTTTTTTAAAGAAATCTTTGTTTTCCCATTCTCCGAAGAAGAGACAACGGAAATGCTTATTGAAATTGGCAAACTGATGGGTGTAGCCTTTGACAAGGAAACTCTGGTTACTATCCATCGTGAGAGTGGTGGACATCCCTTTATTGCTCGACAATTGGCAAGTTTATTATGTCAAAAAACGGACCAAGATAAAAGTGAGTCAGGGAAGTTAATTAAGTTGTCAACAGTAACGCGCTATCTGAAAAGACCTTTTAAATATTCGGGTATCTTAAAAGACTATTTTGAGCAGAGTATTTGGGCTGATTTAAAAAAACGGGAAAATTTTTCTGCCATGGCTATCTTACGGTTAATAGCTTGTAATGAAGAATTACCAGAAGGAGTAAAGGAGGAAGCTTTACTCGATAGGCTCAGTAGTGATTTTAGCGAAAGTGAATGTCTGGACGCTTTACGGTGGTTAGAAGACGTAGGATTATTAGTGCGAGAAGAGCTAGAGGAAGATGATAGCTACCAACTTCAAATACTGTTGATGTCACGCTGGTTGAAGATGCAAATGAAACCGGAGGAAATTAACCGATGGCAACTCAAATAAGAACTCGCCCCTTTGATAACTTTAGACTAGCAATCACCGACCCCCTTTACTTCTTCGGACGTCGCGATTTACTTTCAGAAATTCAGCGATCGCCTTTTGAAGTTCGGGTTCTTCTGGGTGGAAGCCGTATGGGTAAAACTAGCACTCTCAATGGCGTCAGATTACATTTTCTAGACGCTGGAAATCAAGAGTCTTTTCGAGCATTTACCGTTCTGTTTGACTTCCAACGAGAACAACCTAAAAGCTTGGAGAACTTCCTCTATCTTCTGATTGCCCGATTGCGGGAAACAATTGCTAACCCCCAACAGGAACCAAACTCAGAATCTAGTTGGCGACAAACTTACCGCCGATTCTTGAGGCAATTATCAGGAGCAGAAGTTAGCATCTTTGGCATCAAACTCAACGTCACAAATCCCAACCAAGAACGTTGCTTAGTTCAAGAAGACTTTCGCCAAGATTTACTAGCAATTATCCAACAACTTCAGAAGCATGAATTTGAAGGAGTTTGCTTCCTGTTCGATGGAGCAGAATTCGCCATCCGCCAAGATTGGGCAAATCATGCTTGGAGTTATCTGCGATGGTTAAAGGATTTGGACACTGCCATCAGCCCTTTTCTGGGACTAGTATTATCTGGTTATCGTGACTTAAAAAATTACCAGCAGCGCACAGGTTCCCCATTGTTGAATATTGCTAAAGTCCAGTGGCTAAACCTATTAACAGAATCAGAAATACGGGCATTGATTGCCCTTCGTTGTGAGCATGAGCAAGTTAAGCTTACGGAAAAGGTAGTAAATGCAGTGATAGTGTGGGCAGGGTGTCATCCCTACCTAACCCAACAGATGCTCAATACTATCTTTGATAATCTTCATCTGGAAAAACCTCGCTCCTCCAAAGATTTAATGCGTTACTTGATTAGGCAGCAGCACGACAAAGATTTTTCAGCTTTGTGGGATGAAAAGACAAAAAGTTACGGCTTTGGTGAAAAGGAGCAAGCAGTTTATCTAGCACTAGTTCAGAAAAGACAAGGAACTTCCGAAACTTTGACACAACAAGTGCAACTGAGCGAAGGAGAAATCGAAGATGCGCTTGAGGTGCTCGCAGGCACCGGTGTAATTCGACAATTAGATACTGAGCATTATGCAGTAGGTGCAAAGCTCTTTGAGAACTGGGTTGCACAGGAGAATAGCGCGAGCACTTAGTTGTTCGCTCGCGTTGTTAATCTCAATATTTAGACATTAGTGTAGGTGATGATAGACAATACAGCACCTTGGGGGTCTTGTATAACTGAGAATCGCCCCACATCTGGAATATCCATCGGTGAGACAAGGATAGTTGCCCCTAATTCTTCCGCTTTCTTAGCCGATGCATCGACATCCTCCACCGTTACATACACACCCCAATGAGGAGGTGGATTTCCTTGCACTGCCGGTGCTGACACCGACATTATGCCGCCAATCTCCTCATCTCCAGCAGAGATTGTGGTATAGCTTGTTCCTTCCATCGACATATCTTTGAGAGTCCAACCCAACAGTTCCCCATAGAAACTCTTCGCTGCCTCTGTATCTGTCGTCATCAACTCACACCAGCCGAATGTGCCGTGTTGTTGAACAATGTTACTCATATTCAGCCTCCAAAGCTTGCTAAGGTGAGGTTGATTTCAGTATATAGTACATTTGAATTATTGAACAAAGACAAGCGCTTTAGCCTCCTTGTCACCGAAAGCGGTGGGAAGCCTATTCCTTCTAAGAATGAGAGGGATAACTGCCATTGGTGTCAACTTAAGCTAGAGATATGTGATAGTGAAGCATCACCGGCCGTTTGGAGATCCTTCGCTATCGCTCAGGATGACATTAGGACTTACCCAACTAAACCACATATAGAGTCAAAGGTGCGTTACGCTACGCTAACACACCCTACAAATAGAGGCTTTGCGTAAGTCCTGACTTAATTCCGTTAGGGTGCATAAGTCGTAGATTTTTGAGCAGATTGAGTCATCTAAAGATGACTTTAGCTATTAGCAAGGAACTTAAGTTCCTTGTGGGGCAAGGATTTCACCTTAAGTTGACACCAATGGATAGCTGCCCGCCGCGCAAGTCATTGGTCATTAATCATTGGTGATTAGTATAAAAAGGACAAAGGTTAAAAAGCTTACCGTACAAGCTTTCTTCCCTTGGAGCCTCCTGCCTTCTTCCAATAGTTACTTGAGATAAGTTTTGTCAATAGCATTGAGTTGTAATCTGATACTCTTTTGCCATTGGTTTATCCTCAGATGTCGTGACAAATAATCTGATATAAATAGACTTGGACCATAGCGTTGGAATCGAAATTGTGCCCGCGCCCACCAGTCTTGTAACTTCAGTCTTTTCTCCATTGCCGGAGTAATACTCAGCGTTGGCAACCCACTAACTTCATACCCACGTTCCACCAACATCTTGCTAATTCGTGATTCTACTAACTGAATCTCACGCTCAGACAATTTGCGTTTCCACTGTCCAATATAACTGGGATCAGGTAAATCGTAGGTGGTTTTCCCTGAGTAATTGAGCATTGCTTGGTCATAAGATACACCAATAAAATCGCACAGTTGTGTCAGCGTCTCAACCGGTTCAGCAATCAGTTCTTCATAAGTTATCTCAATTTGCCGCTCTGCTGGAATTGCCTTAGAAAACTTAGTCCACAACTGCTCAGCCTCTATCCAACGGCTTACCCCTGTCCAAACATTGCCTGCCCAGCCCATACCGATGCAAGAACGAGCCACATCCCTACCGTCTCTAACCAGGTGAATGAAACGGGCATCAGACCAAATTTGCACCAATCTATCGAAGTGGCGGTGAACTGTAGCACCAACTAGCGGTTTACCCTCAAAATCAAGCTTCTGGCACAAGAAACTATTCACTAATTGATGATAGCTTAAACTACGGTCAAGCACAAACCCAGTTGCCAGGAAGATCCGATGAGTTTCTAACCAGTTGTAATAATGATCTAACTCCGGAAAATCCCCACCTTCAGATACTTGATCAACTGTGTACTCAAATTCATTACACCAAGCCAGCTGGGGATGGTGACGAAGCATAATCCTTAGAACTGTTGTACCAGAACGTTCAGCACCGACCAGAAAAATCGGTTGGGAGACTAAAGATTTTTCTACTTTCATTGGTATTTTACTCTCATCCTGTTATGATTCAGAGCCAATCAATTAGGTTGATGTTGTCTTTGTCGGTGTGTGGAACGCCTTCCCACCGATCTACGAGGCCTTTTGCCCCTAGTAGTAGCTGTTTTTGTCCTAGTAGTGGCTGTTTTTGTCCTAGTAGTGGCTGTTTTTGTCCTACTAATTGCTGATCCTTGCATTACCAGCCCAGCTATCCCTCCACTAGTTAGGGTATAGATGGGATTGGGCTGATTATTCAAGCTACAGTCGAGCATATACAAAGTGACGACCACTCCCAGCACTGCTGCTGGTGCAACTTTGGGTTTGAGCCATGAACTTATAGGAAAACCGGACAAGCAAAAGCTAGCAGTAGGTAGTAACAGTGAGCAAGTTATAGCAGTCAAGCCAACTAAGCCGTTGATGCCAAAAGCGATAATCCACAAACTGTCGGTGGTTGTGATATCATTTCCTTCTGAGTCATATACACGATTTCGTCCATATCCCCCCCAGCCAAAAACCACTCTCTCACGTGCCTTATCTACCAGTATTTCTTCGTTATCAAATCTATACACCAAGGATTCGATACGTTCTTGCGGCAATACTTCAGAAAGGAAAGTGACAGCTTGATCAGTAATATAGGTTTCCGTCAAAGCATTTTGGTAGAAATAGAAAAACAGAGATACAGTCAGGAACAATATTGGCAGAGCAGTGCGCATCCACTTGGCAACTAACATGGTGAGAACCCCATATCCAAGATAGATATACGCACCAGTGGATTTGACCATGACAAATGAAATCGCTAAAAATGCTACTAAAACACTCATAGGAATACCCCAGAGTTTTTTAAGAACCTTAGATTGCCATAACCAAATCCCAATCAGTGTTGCAGCCATCATCCACATGCCAACACTGAGACCATGTTGCATGAATACTGATGGTCTAAATCCTCCTAAACGAACCCCTTGACCGAATTGTCGTATGCCATGGTAACCATAAACCATGAAGTGTAGCTGTGGACTCATTCTCGATTCAAACAGGCACAAAGGAGCGTAGACTAGTCCACCAATGAATATGGCAACTGCCAACTTACGCAGTCCAGGCAGATTATTGAGATAGATCCGACCTAGAAAGTAAGGTAATCCATAAGATACAGTTTGATTGAGAGCGTTTGATACGCCATCGTACCAACCTAGACCATTACTAATTGATGAAAGAAATGGAGCTATAGACCAGGTTAGCATCGGCAAGTCAAGCCAGCCCAATTTAAAGGAAGTGATACGTTGAGCATCATAGATTAAAGTTGCCAACAAAATGCCATAGCAAGTTGCTGACAACTTGTCATAGTCTGGTATCCCTGGTAAGATAAACGCCGCTCTTTGTGGTAAGAATAGCCATGCCACCACAAAGCTGATAATCACTGCCCTCTGCGGTGGAAAACGCATAAACAGGTAGAGGACAATAGGAAACCAGGCGATCAGAGCTAGTTGTGCTTGAATGGTGGGTGGCATAGCTTGACAAAAATTGTGATCGGTATAACCCTAATCTTTAGCTGAATTACTACTTATTCTTGAAGGAGTTCCATCCATCAAGCAGAATCGGGGGGACTAGTTTCTTGAAGAAAGTTTTGTTGTCCATAGCGGCAGGTTTTTCTGTCAAATCTTCTTCTGGTCGAGCTTTAAAAAGGGTTGAATGACCACCGGACACTTCTTCTGCTGGTCGTCCATTGCTGTAATAGTAAAGAGCCAGTGATTTACGAGTACGTCCTTCTGGACAAGTTAAAGGGTCAGGGTGACCATGATAGGAAAAGTCAGTAGTACTGAAGACAACACAACGATTAAAGAGCGGGAGAACCTTTTGTTCGCAGCGAGTCATCTCCGTGTCCCACATTTCAAAATAACCGCCATATTCTTCCTGCCAATCTTTGTTAAGATAGATAAGCAAATTCAAACGGCGATCCAGGCGCAGTTGTTTATGTCGATTAAAATCAGCGTGTAATTTCAGGAACCCACCTCTTTCGATTTGATGTAGACCACCACCCTGAAAGTGAGGATCAGGAATAATTCCATCAATACCTGTCAGCTTTTCCAGAAAGGTAACAAAGGTTGAAGAATTGAGTTGATAAAGGAGGAAGCGTGTTTTCTCTCCCATCTGTAGTTCTGATGTAGATGCTAGTTTCTTTTCGGCAGCAGCATCAAACTTTTTCCACTCAATTTTATTGGGATCCGGAAATTCATCTAGAATCTCATCTAATACATATTCTGGCAAAAAGTTATCGATAACAATATGAGGAAATGGCTTAGCCTGAGAATAGGCTTCACTATATTTACTAGCTAAATCGTTTAAGTAATCTGGATCAATACAAAAGTCCAAAGTTGAATTCATCTTTTCCTCCGAATAAGATTTACTAAGTATTCAGTTACTACGACAAGAAGGCTCCAAGGATCCCAAGCAAAAGGCTGTAAGGTTTATGGGGGATCTGCTTTTCCATCTATTGTTTAAGCAGGTGGGTTATTTGGACCATCCTAAACTATTTATCCCAATGGGATAAGTCACGATTGAGAAACTCAGCCAGTTGTTGGTTTGGTTCACGAAATTTTTCCAACAACATCTGACGAGTTTCTGGAAGCATTGGGGGTGGTACATATTGTTCTTTTACCCACCCTTTATACTTCCATGACTTCAATCCCTGATAAATGCGATCGCGAATTTCTTTGGGAAACAAGGACGTTGCCAGCTTTACTCCTGGAATTGCTTTTAGAGGAGCCGTAAGTTGCTGACGAACAAACCATTCTGAATAATCACCAGCCTTATTGGCAACTACCTTACCTTCTTGAGTTACGTCAATCCCTGGATCAGCACCAATAAAGCTCACTATTTTGTTCATCGTCTCTGCGGGTTTCTCGATTAAGTCTTCCATTAACAGAAATAGAAACGATTCTCTGGGATAGAGTTTGAGATATTTTTCTATCTGAAACAGATAATAGCTGCTATCGACGAATTCGCTCTGTTGCTCAATTGTCTCTTCAAAGGTTTTCCCTACTGCAAATTCAGGTTTATGTCGAGCGCCCTTGAGTCGGTGTACATAAAAAGAATAGGCGCGGTCTACTGGATGCCGCATAATATAGATCAGCTTAGCATCAGGAACCGCCTGAGCCAAGCGTTCTGCTGCTTTTGGATGTTTATGTAACCTGGAGTATGTCGTTGAAGCTTCACCGCAAATTTGGTCTGGCTTAGCTTCACTAAAAAGTGAACTATACCAGTCCATACCTCTACCATAGACCTCATCAATGGCAAAGAAATCCGGTTCTTTGGGAGTACTCATGTAAATCTGCGGATGCCGACACAAGTATTGGTAAATAGTTGTCGTTCCAGACTTGGCAGCACCAATAATAATAAAATTAGGCAGTTTCATGAACTAAATACCTCAAGAGTTACTACTTTTATGTCTTAAATGTCAGCTCTTGCAGATTTGCTGAACGATGATGTTGCCAAAAAGATTTTATAATGGTATAATAACACCTCTAAAAGTTCGTTGTTTCATCCCAAGTATAACCTGCAACTTTGGGATGGGCTAGTACCGCTGCGCGGAATTCAGAATTCTGAATTCAGAATTCTGAATGCTTATAGAGTAAGGATTCTATCGATCTCAAACTGGTAGGTTATTTTCGCCGCACTGCACTAGAGCAAGCAAAATCTTCGCAAAATCTTTACCAGCTCCGACTTAAACTTTGTAGTAAAGCTGATACCAATCTACAAACCGTTGAATTCCCACTTCAATGGGTGTGTTTGGACTAAATCCCACATCATTAATTAAATCATCGACTTTGGCATAAGTGACTGGGACATCTCCCGGCTGCATAGGGAATAGATTTTTGACAGCTTTCCTACCTAAAGAGGTTTCTATGACTTCAATCAATCGCATCAATTCCACGGGCTGATTGTTACCAATGTTGTAAACCTTGTAAGCTGCAGGTGCTTTCGACTGTTCAGAGCTCTCTTCTAAATTTGCAGGTTGAGGTATTTTAGCCATTACCCGAACAACACCTTCAATAAGATCATCAATATAAGTGAAATCCCGTTTCATGAGACCGTTGTTGAATACCTTAATTGGCTCTCCCTTTAAAATAGCTTTGGTAAATAAAAAATATGCCATATCTGGACGACCCCAGGGTCCATAGACAGTGAAGAAGCGCAAACCAGTTGTTGGCAAGCCATAGAGGTGACTATAGGTATAAGCCATCAATTCATTAGCTTTTTTCGTCGCAGCGTACAAACTCACAGGGTGATCCACATTGTCCTCTATAGAAAACGGCACTTTCCTGCTAGCTCCATACACAGAACTAGAAGAGGCAAAGACCAAATGCTCAATATTGGAGTTGCGGCAACCTTCGAGGATATTGATAAAACCCACCAAGTTACTATCTACATAAGCATAGGGATTTTCGATAGAGTAACGAACGCCAGCTTGAGCTGCAAGATGAATAACAATCTCGAACTGTTGCTGGGTAAATATCTTAGCAATACCTTCCCGATCTGCTAAATCTAGCTGATAAAAACTGAACCCTGCTTGCTTTTCTAGTTGAGCAAGTCGGTTTTGCTTGAGGGATACATCGTAGTAAGAATTAAGATTATCGATTCCAATAACAGCATCACCTCTAGCTAAGAGTCGTTGACTGAGGTGAAAACCAATAAACCCAGCAGCACCAGTGACTAAAACTTTGACCACTTTTTTCCTCCCTCAACTTTATACATTCACTTAATTTATCCCCATCCTCAGAGGGATGGGGATTGCACTTGTTGCTGCTATGCTAACCTATTATTTTTTCAATTCTGGGGGAGCCTGAACTCAAATTACCCCAGAATTGGGGGATTTAGGGAGCATTCAACAGTCTTGCTATATTAGGAAATATTCCGCCAGTAGTATCACTTAACTAAAGTCTTCGGTTCATTTGACTTGAAAAATCACCGCGTTTTGTACGTTCTATGGCAGTGTAGAAGGCTGCCTCACAAAGCTCAGCTGCATCATCCCAACTATAGCTGGTGGCTGTAGTGTAAGCGGCATTAGACATCGCCTGCCACTCAGCATCAGGAAGTGAAAGTACCTCAACCAAATACTTAGCAAGTGCAGTGGAATCACCAACAGGTACTAGATAACCATTAACTCCATTCTCGATCCGATCTATGGGACCACCTACCTCAGTTGACACTACAGGACAACGACAAGCCATTGCCTCTAATGGTGGACGATGAAATCCCTCACTCCAACTACCACATAACCACACGTCGCAACTAGCATAAATATCTTTAATAGTATGTTGCGCTGGTTTGTGAAAAAACTGAGTACCTGATGGCAGTGGCAAATCGGGGGATGGTTCTTTAGTACCAAATGCAACTAAGCGCAGATTGGGAATTTTCTGAGCAGCTAGGGAGAAGGCTTTGAGGCTAACGTCACACCCTTTCCAATAAGTTGTAGCATACATCATGCCAACTGTAGGGATGTGCTGTTTTCCTCGAGGTGGTGCATAATACTTTTGGCTATCAGCACTATTGGGCACAAGAGAAACATTGCTATCTCCATATTGAGTCCGCATCAAATCAACCAACCACTTGGAGATGGTGATCTTGTGCATAGGGAGAGAATAAGTTGCTTGTGACCTTTCTTTCGGTAAATAATCATGCACTTCGTGATGCCTAATTAAGTAAGCTTTCGCTCCTTTTTTATCCGATAGATTAGCTACCCACTCAGCAGCCTCCCACCAACTGGCAACAACTATATCTGCATCCGGTACATCAGCGTCAGTAACTGGAGGTCCGTGATCTAGGATTTGGCGCGGAATATCTAGACCATCGAAATGAGATGGTCCTTTCATCTTTGTAGAAACCCAACCCTGACCCTTGAGCAAAGAGCCTGCCTGCCGACGAAAAGTAGGCTTGGGTTTACTTGGGGAGACGACAAATACCTCATGACCCCGCTTTTGTAGATGATAGGCCAACATGGCATTAGAACGAACCCCACCTTTAAGACTAACCCAGTTGGCTAAAACAAATGTAATTTTCATGTGAATTTACTCTCTTTTGAGTTACTCAGACCATTGCGACAAGTCATGATTTAGAACTCAGCCAGTCCTTGATTAGGCTCCAGAAACTTTTACAATCACATCTAATAAGTTTCTGGAAGTCTGTGCTGAGAGTAGATTCGACCCGTTCTTGAGAAGACAAAAATCTCGTTAATAATTCATGCTTAACGTTCGCTCAATTTCCGGGTTATTCGGAGTTTTTATGGCAAAAAATTTATCTTAGGGAGTGATAAAAATCGGGGTTTACTACCCCTTTTTACTGCTCTCTTCCCTGTTGCCTAACTCGGAGACTCGGTGTTTATTCAGAGATTAGCTATTAGCTATTAGCTATTAGCTTTGAGCGTGTTTCTCAAGAGTAATGATTATAGATTATAGATTATATTGAGTGAAACTGTACTATAAAATTGAGTGAAGCTGTACTATAAAATTCCCTCAATTGGCAACCCGAAACCCAGAAAGTAGCGACTTCCCACCACCACAGTGATTAAGCCGATGAGTAGTGCGGTTGCCTGGATATCTTGACCTATACCTGTCAATCCCTCTCGCCAGAGACCGTAATTAAATACTATATACGAGGGAATATCATTAAATGCGATCACAACTATAGCACCCAAAACTCA
>JAAHGL010000153.1 GCA_010692635.1 Symploca sp. SIO2C1
ATGCAATTTCCTTGCATCTTCTTAACCCATAATCCCCTTTAAAGACTATTCTAAACTCCTAAACTCCTATTCTCCTGACTCCTGACTCCTGACTCCTGACTCCTGACGACTTATTCAGCAAACCCTAATTAGCCAACAACATCTTTTAGCAACGACGCACCGGACGCGGAGATTGGGAGTAAGTCATTTAAATTGTGTTTTAGCTGAGGTTAGTTATGAAATTCAATTTTAGTTTGTGGAGAGTAATGAGTAATGAGTGAGGTGGAGTTCCCGTTATTAATTGAGTGGAATAATACTCCAGTTGACTATCCCCAGGATAAGTGCATTCATCAGTTGTTTGAGGAACAGGTAGAAAAAACACCCGATGCAGTAGCAGTGGTTTTTGACTCGGAGCAATTAACTTATCGCGAGTTGAATTGTCGAGCCAATCAATTAGCTCGTTATCTGCAAAACTTGGGGGTTAAACCAGAATCTTTAGTGGGAATTTGTATTGAACGTTCCCTGGAGATGATGGTGGGATTATTGGGCATTCTCAAAGCAGGTTGTGCTTATGTTCCCCTAGCTCTAGCTTACCCAATTGAGCGCATTGCCTATATGCTGGAAAATTCTCAAACTTCAGTACTCTTAACTCAAAACAACTTGGTAGCTGGATTACCAGAAAATAAAGCCCAAATCATTTGTTTAGATGCTGACTGGCATCTAGTTAGTCAAGAACCTGACTTCAATCCCCACTGTACTGCATCTCAGGAAAACTTGGCTTATGTAATCTACACTTCCGGTTCTACCGGTAAGCCTAAAGGTGTAGCCATGAAGCACCTTGCTTTGACTAATCTGATTTGGTGGCAACTAGAAAACACAACAGTGTCATCAAGAGCGAAAACGCTACAATTTGCACCCATTAGCTTTGATGTCTCTTCTCAGGAAATGTTTGCAACCTGGTGTGGGGGTGGAACCTTAGTCTTAATCTCAGAAGAACTGCGACGGGATTCAGTGGCTTTACTACATTTTGTAAGAGCAAAACAAATAGAAAGACTGTTTCTGCCTTTTGTTGCCTTACAGCAGTTAGCAGAAACTGCTCAAAGTTGGGGATTGATACCCACCAATTTACGGGAAGTAATAACAGCAGGTGAACAGTTACAAATTACTCCAGCGATCGCTAGCTTTTTCTCCGAGCTCAAAACTTGTTCTCTCCATAACCATTATGGACCATCAGAAACTCATATAGTTACAGCCTTTACCTTATCCGGTTCTACTGACAATTGGTCAGCCCTACCGCCTATTGGTCGTCCCATTGCTAATACTCAGACTTACATCTTAGATCAATTGGCACAACCTGTACCTGTGGGAATTCCTGGTGAGTTGTACATTGGGGGAGTTTCCCTAGCTAGAGGTTATCTCAACCGTCCTGACTTGAGTGCAGAACGATTTATTCCCAACCCCTTTAGTCAAGAAGAGGAGTCCCGCCTTTACAAAACTGGGGATTTGGCTCGTTATTTACCCGATGGCAATATAGAGTTTCTTGGACGTATTGATCATCAAGTAAAAATTCGAGGTTTTCGCATCGAACTCGGAGAAATTGAAGTAACACTCGCTCAACACCCCAACCTGCGGCAGACTGTGGTGATTGTCCGAGAAGATCCACCTCGGAATAAGCGCTTAGTTGCCTACGTTTGTCCCAAGGAGGGACAAATCCCGACTTCGGGTCAACTGCGCTACTTTTTATCAGAAAAGTTACCAGACTACATGATACCTGGAACGTTTATCATGCTGGAAGCTTTGCCCTTAACACCTAGCGGCAAAGTCGATCGTCAGGCTTTACCTATCCCTGATGCTTCAAATTTGCTTCGTGACACCAGTTTTGTTGCCCCCCGGGATGCGGTAGAACTACAACTAGCTCAAATTTGGTCAGAAATTCTGGGTGTTTCTCCTATCGGAATTGACGATAACTTTATTGAATTAGGTGGACATTCGTTGTTGGCCACTAAAATTATCGGGGTAGTACGCGATCGCTTCGGGGTAGAATTACCCCTTAATTGCTTGTTTGAGTTTCCTACAGTTGCTGAGTTAGCCAAGGAGGTTCTTCCGCAAAAGGAGTTAAATACCTTACAAGCTCTACAACCCATTGCACGAGAGCAAACCATTCCTTTATCTTTTGCCCAAGAACAACTGTGGTTTATCAACCAGTTAACGCCAGAAGAACCAGTTTACAACGAAACCTTGAGCATTCATCTAGGTGAAGAGATTAATATTCTCGCCTTAGAAGCAAGTCTGACAGAACTGATCCGCCGTCACGAAATTCTGCGAACAAACTATTCAGTCGTTAAGGGTCAACTGTGCCAGGAAATTCAGCCACCATCGACATTTACTCTACCAATAGTCGATTTGCGACTATGGCCAGAAACCCAACGAGAAACAGAAGCACTGCGTATTGCTACCGAACAGCTTCGCCAACGATTTGACCTCAGCCAAAGTCCCTTACTACGAGGAACTCTGATTCAGCTTGCTGCAGATAACTATCGACTCTACTTCGCTATTCATCACAGTGTTATCGATGCCGAATCATTTGTGCATATTATCCAGGAATTAGAAATTATTTACAGGGCATGTTGTCAAGGTTTACCCTCACCTCTGCCAGAATTAGCCATACAATATGCCGATTTTGCAGTTTGGCAACGCCAGCAGTTACAGGCAGAAGTTCTCTCCTATCAACTTGCCTACTGGGAGAAACAACTAGCCAATTTACCCCAACTGCAACTTCCTACTAACCGTCCTCGCACTCCCCAAACCACTTTTACCGGTTCCTTTCTTCGTTACCGACTTTCCTTTGACTTAATCGAAAAGCTCAAAACTCTGAGCCGCCAAGAAAATGTTACCTTATTTGTAACTTTTGCCACAGCAATCCAAGTTTTACTTTATCGCTATTCCGCTCAGGAAGATATTGTTTTAGGTACTGTTATCTCCCAACGGAATCGACCAGAATTAGAAGGAATCATCGGCAACTTTCTCAATACTTTAGTCCTGCGTAGTGACCTCAGCGGCAACCCTAGTTTCTGCCAACTATTAAAGCGAGTACGGCAGGTTTGTTTATCAGCTTACTCCCATCAAGATGTGCCATTTCAGAAGGTAGTAGAAGCCCTTCATCCTGAGTCCCAAGTCAACCAAAATCCGCTGTTTCAGGTTGCTTTCACGATCGATCCATCTCTACTAACGGAAAACAAGCTAGGATGGCAGGCGTTTTACTTTGAAGTAGATCCTAAGATTTCTAAGTTTGACCTGACTTTCTATCTCTTAGAGGAAGAATCGGAGGGAATGGTTCTTCTAACTGAATACAACACTGACTTGTTTGATGCCACTACAATTAAGCGGATGAGTGGGCATTTGAGTACTTTACTAGAGGAAATTGTTACCAATCCCAACCAAACCATTGCTGAATTACCTCTGTTAACTGAAAGTGAGCGTCATCAGTTGTTGGTGGAATGGAATAATACTCAAGCTGACTATCCCCAAGATAAGTGCATTCATCAGTTGTTTGAAGAACAAGTAGCCAGAACACCGGATGCAGTAGCAGTTGTATTTGAAGAAGAAAAACTAACTTATCACGAGTTAAATCGTCAAGCCAATCAACTAGCCCATTATTTACAAACTCTGGGGGTCGGACCAGAGGTATTAGTAGGTATCTGTGTCGAACGTTCCCTGGAGATGGTAGTGGGATTGTTGGGCATTCTTAAAGCCGGTGGTGCTTATGTACCATTAGACCCTGATTATCCTACCGAACGCATTGCCTATATGCTAGAAGATTCCTCAGTGCCAGTTTTGTTAACACAATCTAGGTTGCTTGAGCAACTGTCCTCAAGTGTTGGGAAGCTGGTTTTGTTAGACTCTGATTGGGATATTATTGCCTCATTTAGTCAAGAAAACCCTGTCAAAGGGGTAAAAGCTGGCAACCTAGCTTATGTCATTTATACTTCAGGGTCAACAGGCAAACCTAAAGGGGTTTTAATTCCTCATTCTGGACTAGTTAACTTAGTTTCTTGGCATCCAAGAGATTTTGCAATCTCTTCATCAGACCGCTCAACTCAACTAGCCGGAACTGCTTTTGATGCTTCCGTCTGGGAATTGTGGCCCTACTTAACAGCGGGAAGCACTATTTATCTGGTGACAGCTGAGACGATTCTCAACCCAGAAAAGCTGCGGGATTGGCTCATTTTCAAGCAAATAACTATTAGTGTTGTACCTACACCACTAGCAGAAAAGTTACTGGCTTTGGATTGGACAGAAAATATTGCTTTGCGAACGATGCTGACAGGTGGAGATCGACTTTCTCGCTTTCCCAAAGATTCTCTTCCATTTGAGTTGATCAACAACTACGGACCGACTGAGAATACTGTAGTGACGACTTCTGGGCTAGTTGCATCTACTGAATCTGTATTACCTCCCATTGGTCGTCCGATCGCTAATACTGTTATCTATATCCTAGACAAATATCTCCAACCCTTACCCATAGGTGTACCTGGAGAACTGCATATTGGTGGTGCGGGTTTAGCCCGAGGCTATCTCAACCGTCCTGAACTCACCGAGCAAAAATTTATCCCTAACCCCTTTAGCAACAAAGCAGGTTCTCGCCTCTACAAAACTGGGGATTTAGCTCGCTATTTACCCGATGGCAATATCGAGTTTCTTGGACGTATTGATAACCAAGTAAAAATTCGAGGTTTCCGCATCGAACTCGGAGAAATTGAAGCAGTACTTGTCCAACATGTCAAGGTGCGAGAAGCTGTAGTTATTGTTCGCGAGGACATTCTAGGAGACA
Source organism: Symploca sp. SIO2C1 (assembly GCA_010692635.1). Classification (GTDB taxonomy): domain Bacteria; phylum Cyanobacteriota; class Cyanobacteriia; order Cyanobacteriales; family Coleofasciculaceae; genus Caldora. The sequence goes on from JAAHGL010000153.1 coordinate 4,811, forward strand.
AACGCCTGGTTGCTTATTTAACTACTAATGAAGAAAAAAACGCGATCGATGATTTGCGTTCTTTCCTCAAGACTAAGCTACCCAAGTACATGATTCCCGCTGCTTTTGTCCTTCTCGCAGCGATGCCTCTGACTCCTAATGGTAAAGTCAACCGTCGTGGCTTACCTGTCCCCGATGCTTCAAGTTTCGTTGAGGAAACCAACTTTATTGCCCCCCGGGACTCGTTAGAACTGCAACTAGCGCAAATTTGGTCAAAAGTTATCGGGGTTTCCCCCATCGGAGTCCGAGATAACTTCTTTAACCTTGGGGGTCATTCTCTGTTAGCAGTGCGTCTGATGGCTGAGATTGAGCAACAATTGGGCAAAAATCTATCTTTAGCTGCCCTTTTTCAAGGCGCTACCGTAGAACAATTAGCCATTCTACTGCACCAAAGCGGGGACGCGGAGACCTCGAGACGCGGAGACGCGGGGACGCCGAGAATAGAAATTCAACCCAAAATTTCGCTCACTCAAAAACCTAATATTCAGTCTTGGTTTCCCTTAGTTGCCATTCAACCCCAAGGAAACCAGCCACCGTTCTTCTGTATGCCTGGTTCTGGTGGCAATGTGGTCTACTTTCACCAACTCGCCCGTCATCTGGGAAACGAGCAACCTTTTTACGCTTTGCAACCTCCATCCTTAGATGGGGTATCGGAACCCTTTAATACTGTTGAAGAAGTAGCCGCCTACTACCTCCAAGCTATCCAAACCCTTCAACCCTCTGGCCCTTACTTCCTCGGTGGTCATTCCTTTGGGGTTCTGGTTGCCTTTGAAATGGCACAACAGCTACAACAGAAGGGAGAAAAAGTTGCCCTACTTGCTCTATTTGATCTGCCTGCGCCACTTTCTGGTAAGGTCTCAAAGCAGCTATATTGGGATGATGCCCGATGGTTGACCAATATTGCCCATGTCCTCGAAATATTATCTGGGAAAAATCTGGACATTTCCTACGAAATCCTCAAACCTCTAACCCCTGAAGCACAATTAAACCATCTCAAACAGCAGATGGAAACTGCCAATCTCTTGCCGCCTAATTCAGGAATTGAACGAGTACGCGGGATTGTCCAAACGATTAAAGCTGATGAATTGGCTTTTATGAGTTATCGCCCACAAGGAGTTTATCAAGGTTCCATTACCCTGTTCCGCACAAGTGAAGTTTATCGGGATGAATTAGGAATGCTTGATGAAATACCTACTGATCCAACTTGGGGATGGAACCAGTTTTCTAGCCAACCTGTGGAGGTTCAGATTATTCCTGGAAGCCATACTACTATGCTTGGTGAACCTCACGTTCAGGTATTAGCTGAAACACTTTTGAGTATGCTGGACCTCAGGGGGGACAAGGGGTGAGCGAAAAAAAGGGTGGGGAGATAGGGAGATAGGGAAACAAAGGAGAACTAATGATTTGAGAGGATACTTTGCTAGAAATTCCTTTCCTAATTTCGCTCACCCGGGAACAAGCTATTTGAAACGTAGACAGGGCATAGAGTCTAGCTGTGCAGCTAAGTTTTTATTAGCTTTTTTAAACCGGATTTAGCCCTAAACTCACATGTTGTACCAGTACATAAATACTTAATAACCGAAAAAAGAACAATCAATTTCAGTACACCAAACCGTCCAATCTTATCACTCCTGCCTGCTCCCTACTCCCTGCTCCCTACCTTCACAGGTTAATTTTAGACAGGCGTGTAAGATCTCAGCTAAAGGGATAGGTAGGAGGGTCGTTGATAGTCTCCAATGTACGCCGATTGACTTCCCCGATATACTCTTTAGCTTCGATCAGCGATTGGATTGTTGACTCAAGGGGCTTGGCAATCGACCCGAGTTCGTCTACGATATTTCCCGCATGTAACGCAACAGGCATCTCGTCAGCTTTGAGCGCCGTGCCAAGTATGTCCAGTGCGGACGAGACATTCTTGCCCATGAAGCAGAGAGCGCGGGCTGATGCCTGACGGACATACTCTTCTGGATCGGACAGCATTTCACTGAGACGGGCTTCATAACTTGCATTATTGTCCCAGATATTTCCCACACCGATTGCCGCCCAGTAGCGGACGACCGGCTCAGGATCATCAAGCAGAACTCCCAACTCATCGAGCGCCCCATCGCCTTTGGAGAGGAGATTGATGACTGGGAGGTAACGGTTGAGAGGGTTCGATGTTCCTCTACGCATAGAACGCCAAATTGACCCATCGGTTCGCGCCCGAGAAATCATAATCCATTCAGGTACGCACCCCACATCCCGAATCTCAGTCATCCACCCCTCAAGACGCTTGCGCATGTCTCTAATGCGAGAGCCATGTTCCGGAGATGATGCCAGGTTGTTGATTTCATGAGGATCCGTCTGAAGATCATAGAGCTCTTCTTCAGGACGGTACGCAGCCATGAACAGCTCGCCAGCCTCCGACAGGGTACCCTTATCGTGAGCGCTCCGGAGCTCCTGCATCATGGCACCCTTCTCACAGTATTCAATGTGCTGGGCGTAAGGTTTCCAGGGAGTGAAATTCTTGATGTATATAAACCGCTGATCGCGAACCGACCTAACAAAATCGTAACGATTGTCGATGCGGTCACGAGCAGCGAACAGGTGCGTTCTTTTGGGAGGAAGATTCTTTCCGAGAAAGGGGATTCCCTGACAGTGCAATGGTATCGGGACCCCGGCAAGGTTCAAGGTCGTTGGACCCATGTCAATCATACTGACCAGGTCTGTTGAGATTGAGTTCGGGATACCCTGCTTGGCAACCCTGAATTTTTCCGGAATCCGGATGATCATGGGGACGTTAATACCGGCGTTGTAGACCCAGCGTTTTGCGCGAGGTAGTCCGACTCCATGATCTGAGAAGAACACAATTATTGTCTCCTCGTACAGACCAACCTTTTTCAGCTCGTCAATGCGCTCTTTGACCCATGTGTCCATGTCCCTGATCTTGTTGTAATACTCTGTCCAAACTGCTTTTGCGCGTTTTGTATCGGGGTAGTAGGGAGGGTAGGATGCAATTTCGCGGACGCCGCTCGAGGGTGATTGGTACCGGGACTCGTGTGTCTCGAAGTAATTGAATACAGCGAAGAATTTCTTGCCGTTTGGTCGCTTGTTCCAGTGCGCCTCATTCCCCGACTCATCCCAGGGCTCTGTCTCGCTGACAGCCAGTTGGTAATCGGTCTTGGAGTTGTTCGAGCAGTAGTAGCCGACTTCACGAAGGTAGAAAGGGAATCCGTGCAGGAAATCCTCTTGAGGTGTCGAGTTCCTTACTCGCATATTGCTCGCCCCAATTGACGAGGGGTACATAGCCGTAATTATCCCGGCTCGGCTCGGCGCGCACACCCCTGCTACGCAGCAGGCATTTGTATACTTCACGCCGTCGCGGGCGAGTGCATCAAGAGCGGGTGTTTCACTATCTTTGTCCCCGAAGCATCCTAAATGGAGACCCATATCTTCGCATGTGAGCCATAGGATGTTGGGGCGTGTTGTTGGGGGTTGAGCATTAACATTATTTCTTGCGAATGTGCTGGTTGCTGTTGCCGAGGCTGCTCCAGCCATCATTGCTGCATGTTTGAGAAATTTGCGCCGGGAGTAGTCGTTTGGCATATTGCTAATTCAGATTTTTTCTTGGCGAAAATACTTAATTCGAGAATCACTCGCTATTAATTGTCTAACAATAGTTTCTGTTTTTGGAGAACAGTTATCTGAAACAATAATTTCCCAATTTACCCCGACGAAAAGAAAATAAAGATATTACCATGACTGTTTAACAACATCCCTAGTGTGACACGTGGAGGTTGGGAAGCCTCGTAACAACACATCAAAATTGTAAATGTTATGCTTGGGAAAATATTTAACTAATTGAGAGAGGTTTGACTCACTAAATCAATCAGTCCTTTATAAGTTTAAGTTTGATTAATCATGTTGAATAATCAGTCAATGTTATTATTTGTTGACATCTTCCTATTATCAACTTCAATAGGACTGCTTATCCCCACCACTGTCCTTTTTATTGAATGCAGTGTCGCTTTATTGTCTACTAGCTCTGAAGCTAGGGATACCGAAGTACCTCAACCTAGGATTGCTGTTTTGATACCAGCTCACGATGAAGCCTCCGTAATTGGTGTAACTCTAGAGACGTTATTACCTCAGTTAACGACTCAAGATCAACTATTGGTTATTGCCGATAATTGCACTGATGAAACAGCAGCAATCGCACGTAAATTTGGCGCGACGGTAATTGAACGCCAGGATCTGGAGCGTAGAGGTAAAGGCTATGCCCTAGACTATGGTTTGAATTTCCTTCAGACAGATCCACCGGATGTAGTGGTCTTAGTTGATGCCGACTGTATTGTTGAGCAGGGTACAGTCAAGCGAATTGCCTATGTTGCAGCTACTCAAGGAAAACCTGTTCAAGCAACCTACCTGATGCAACAACCAGCCAACCCAAGTCCCAAGGACTCGGTTTCATCCTTGGCATTTATGGTCAAAAATTTAGTTCGTCCCAGTGGGTTAGCCAGACTAGGATTGCCTGGGTTATTAACAGGTTCAGGTATGGCCTTTCCTTGGTCAGTAATTCGTCAGGCACCTCTAGCTAGTGGCAATATTGTCGAGGATATGCAATTAGGACTAGATTTAGCGATCGCTGGACATCCCACCTTATTTTGCCAGGATACCAAAGTAATCGGTATTCTCCCCCAACAAGAGGAAGCAGCCAAAGGTCAAAGAACCCGTTGGGAGCATGGTCATTTGCAGACCTTGTTAACCCAAGTCCCTCGACTAACCAAAGCCTCTTTAGCTCAAAGACGCTTTGACTTGTTGGCACTTGCCCTAGATTTGTCTGTACCACCTCTTTCTCTGTTAGTTATGATTTGGCTAGCTGCCACTGGTTTAGCATTACTAGCAGGCATCTGGGGAGCAACATGGATACCACTGAGCTTGTTAGCGATCGCTGGAGTTCTAATCTTAGTCTCAATTGTTGGGGCTTGGGCTAAGTTCGGGCGTGCTGAGATCTCAGCAGTTACACTTTTGACTATACCATTTTACATTCTCTGGAAGATTCCCCTCTATCTAGCTTTTCTGGTGCAACGTCAGACCAAGTGGATTAGAACAGACAGGGATGTAGTAGATGCTAGGTGAAATGAATTAATTATAATTATATTATCCTAGTACAGCGCGGCGAAAATAACCCGCCACTGTAAAAAAGCTTATTACAAAAGCTTTCTTCCCTCCAGCCTCCAGTCCTCTGCCTTCTGACGAATTGCACTAACCATCAAAGCTATTTTTTCTTTGAGTTTTTTCCCTCAGAGGTTGCCATCTAAATAAGGAGAGAAGTTATAATCAAACTGAATAATTAGGGGTAAATGTAGGCAAGCAGTCTTCGTTAGCTAGAGGAAGCAGTCTTGTTATGCATAGGGAAAAGCAAATAATTGCTTGGCTTATCAAAAAGCGTAATTGCAATTGTAGGGTGCACCAATCAAGGGGTAAGTTTTCGCTCTACTGACATCTGGTGAATAAATCTGGATGAGGGCGATGCTAGTTGATATTTATCTAGTGTATTCCTACCAAAATATAAAATGACCCCGGATACTGAACAGAACTATCAAATCTTATCAGTTAGTAAACAGAGCAGAACCTTGCAGCAAGTACCACTAGAAGAAGAAGTTGAATTCAATGACCCACCCAAGAAAGGCTTGAATTTGGGTCCCATATTGAGGACTGTCCAGCGGAAAATTTTGCTGATTATTGGCATTACTAGTCTAACCACTGCTGCTGGTGCCTTTTTGAGCTCGAAATCACCGTCCCTATATCAAGGTAGTTTTCAGATGTTAGTAGAGCCAGTAACATCTGAAGCCAAACGAACTGACCCTGGTGTACTTATTGGTGGTGAAGTTAAAGATGCCAAGGGTTCAGAGCTAGATTACTCAACTATTTTTGAAATTTTAACCGGATCGGGAACACTCTCTGACATTGCTGAGGAAGTTCAGCTTGAGTATCCTGACTTCAGCACTGGCCAACTCAAAGGTGGACTGGCTGTGGAGCGGGTAGCATCAGCACAGTTCAAAGGAGACACCAAGCTCATCCAAATTAGTTATGTGGATCTAGACGGGGAAATAGTCGAGTCAGTCTTAAAAAAAACTGCCGATAAATATTTAAAGTATAGCCTTGAAGAGCGTAAAAGTCGCATTGATCAAGGTGTTAAGTTTATTGATGATCAAATCCCTGGCTTGCAGAGCCGAGTAGATACCCTTCAAGCAAAGCTACAGAAATTACAAAAGCAGTATAATTTGATTGATCCGGCAAGTCAGGGTGGAGAATTATTTACTAAAGTTCGTGAAATTGAGACCGAACAATCAATAACTCAAAGGGAGTTAGAGGAACTTAATGCCCTCGAACTCAGCTTACGAAATCAACTAAATCTAACACCCAATGAAGCTATTGCAGCTTCAGCATTGAGTGAAGACCCGACTTATCAACAGTTAATTACCCAGCTGAAGACAGTAGAAGGTGAAATTGCTACAGAGTCTGTTCGCTTCCAGCCTGACAGTCCCCAGATGGAAGCTCTAGAGGAAAAAAGACAGAACTTCCAAAATTTAATTAATCAAGAAATATTGCGGATTCTCGGGCAAAACACAGCAGGAGCAGTGGATAATCCTCAGGTACTAGCCTTCCAAAATCCGACTCGTCTGGCCCTGATTACGCAAATGATTGAGACAACTAACCAGATTCAGGTGCTAGAGACTCGCAATCAAGCAATCGGTAAGCTCAAAAATGAGGTCGAGCGACAAGCAGAACAATTCCCAGCGGTTGCTGGTGAGTACAATGGAATACAGCGACAGTTGGATGTTACTACCAAGACTCTCGATCAGCTGTTGACCCAGCGAGAAACCCTGCGGGTTGAGGCAGCTCAAAACACTGTACCTTGGGAACTTATTGCCCCACCTAAGGTTCCCCGTGATCCTGACGGTAATCCGGTAGCACAACCCGGTGACTCGAAAAAGCTCATGCTAGGAGCAGTAGGAGGCTTGCTGTTGGGTGTAGTTCTAGCCATACTCTACGAGAAACTCCGTAATATCTTCTATAGCACTGAGGATATAAAAGACACGATTGAACTACCTCTGTTGGGTGAGATTCCTCTAGAAAAAAGTCTCAAACGACCAACGCTTGCTGCTAGATTTGGTAGAGCCATTGAAGAAACTCACAACAGTTATCCCGCTACTCCTCTATTTCTAGAAGCTTTTGAATCCCTCTACGCCAACATCCGTTTTCGCTTTTCTGAGCCACCAGTTGGCTCTTTGGTAATTTGCTCAGCTGGCTCTGGAGATGGCAAATCTGTTATTGCCTTAAACCTGGCTCAAACAGCAGCAGCAATGGGACAGCAAGTCCTCCTAGTAGATGCCAATCTGCGTTCACCGGTTGGACTCGATACCCAATTAGGCTTGCCTAACTCCGAAGGACTAAGTGATCTTCTGGAGAACAGACTAACTTCTAGTGAGCTGCTCGAGCGATCGCGCCTGACAGAGCATCTTTTTGTGTTAACTTCTGGTCAACCCCTACTAGATTCTCCCAAACGATTGGCATCTTCTCTGATGCAGCATCTAATGGAGAAATTTCAGGCAAGATTTGACTTGGTTATCTATGACACTCCTAATCTGACTGACTATACAGATGCTAGTTTCCTAGCTGCCAACGCAGATGGAATTTTGCTGGTAGCAGCAGTTCGCAAAACCAAGCAATCCTTGGTTAAGCAATCCCTGGAGCAATTAAATACTTTTGGCTTACCGATTCTCGGTGTAGTTGCTAATCGGGTTAAACCATCATCCTTAAGTGCTCCACCCCAACCTCCGCCAGGGTTTTCTCATAGAGAGGAAGTTGCCGAAGAATTTGTCCCAGAAATGCAGGAGCAAAGCTAACGCTATTGGCTAAATTGTATGGCTTGCCCTGACTAGTCCAACTTGGCAAATGTCAGGGGACATTTATATGAGTGCAAAACGATGAAACAATGTACAATTTTTACCTAAGTTCAAGATGACAATTGCTTATCTAGTTAATCAATATCCCAAGGTTAGCCACAGTTTCATTCGGCGAGAGATTGCTGGACTCGAAGCTTGCGGCATCAAAGTTGCCCGGTTTGCTATCCGCTCTTGTAGCTCTGAGCTGGTTGACGGGGCAGACAAACTAGAACTGGAGAAGACTAGGGTAGTTTTAGATTCAGGGATAGGAGGCTTACTCTTTGGCTTACTCCGAGTTGCCATTACTAGATCAGTCCCTTTCCTCAAAGCTTTGTTGTTGACCCTCAAAATCGGCTTAGGTTCAGAGCGAGGGATTTTCAACCATTTGGCTTATCTAGCTGAGGCTTGTATTCTTTTGGGTTGGTTTTCACAGTCCAATATAACCCAGGTTCACGCTCACTTTGGTACTAACTCTACCACAGTGGCAATGTTATGTCAAGTTTTGGGTGGTCCCCCCTACAGCTTCACTGTTCATGGTCCAGAAGAGTTTGATAAAACCCAACTGATTGCCTTGCCAGAGAAAATCAAGCGGGCAGCTTTTGTGGTGGCGGTGAGTTCTTTCGGCAAGAGCCAGCTGTATCGGTGGTGTGAGCACGAGCATTGGTCAAAAATCCATGTGGTTCACTGCGGTGTGGACGAGATGTTTTTGACGAAAACTCCTACTCCCGTACCTAATGAGCCACAGTTAGTTTGCGTTGGACGGCTCAGCGAACAGAAAGGACATTTGCTGTTAATTGAAGCAGTGAGAAGGTTAGCAGGGGAAGGCTTGCAATTTAAGCTGGTATTAGCAGGGGATGGAGAACTGCGAAGCCAGATTGAAAACCTAATTACACAACTTAAGCTGCAAAATCACATTCAGATTACTGGCTGGGTTAGTAATACTGAAGTGCAAAAACAGATTCTGGCATCCAAGGCGCTAGTGCTACCTAGCTTTGCAGAAGGTTTACCAGTAGTGATTATGGAAGCTCTAGCATTGGGACGTCCAGTAATCAGTACCTACATTGCAGGGATACCAGAATTAGTTGAACCTGGAACTTGCGGTTGGCTAGTGCCCTCCGGTTCAGTTGAAGCTTTAACTACAGTGATGCGTACCGTTTTACAATTGCCAGTGGAAACCTTGGAGCAGATGGGTAAGGTTGGAGTTGAGCGTGTCACACAGCAGCATGATGCTGCTATAGAAGCTGGCAAACTAGCTGCCCTGTTCCAATCTGATACGGAACCATTGCTGGGTCAGACAAAAGTCACTGCACCTTTGGCAGCCTTGGATAAAATTAATAATTAATAATTATTAATTATCAATTATCCATTGATAACTTACCAGCTCAAATCTCCTTGTCATCCTTGTCTCTGTTGAGTTTTCAAGGACTTCTGCTGTGCTGCACTAGGAGTAGCTGATGCCTAAAGCTCTATTGCTACCCCTCACTTCTGTTTTCCTTATTAGTCAGAGTCATCATGCCATCAATTAAAAAACAAGCCATAGTTGGAACAATCTGGACTATTGCTGGCCACGGTGGAAGTCAGACACTACGACTTGTTAGTAATCTGATTCTCACTCGCCTATTAGTGCCAGAATTATTTGGTCTAATGGCTTTGGTCAATACCTTCATTATTGGTCTCAACCTCTTTTCCGATATCGGTGTCCGTGGGAGCATTATCCAAAACAAGCGAGGGGAAGACCCAGTTTTTCTCAACACGGCTTGGACTCTACAGGTCATTAGGGGCTTTGGACTTTGGTTGTGCTCCCTAGTAATTGCTTGGCCTATTGCCAATTTTTATAATGACCAAAGGCTTTTATGGCTTGTCCCCATAGTTGGTTTTACTACAGTTATTGAAGGGTTTAACTCTACAGCTATAGCTCTACTCAACCGCAATATCGAGATTGGTAAGCTCACAAGATTTGAGTTTGGGGTGAAAAGTTTCGGTATCTTAGTGATGATTGTCTGGGCTTATTTTCGGCAAACTATCTGGGCACTTGTTGGTGGTAATTTATTGTCCAAATTGCTCAAGATGTGGTGGAGTCATCGGTTAGCTCCAGAGGTATCTAACCGCTTTACCTGGGATCAGGAATCACTCAAAGACTTAATATCTTTCGGTCGGTGGATATTTATCTCGACAGCTATGACCTTTTTAGCTTCCCAAGCTGACAGACTGATGCTGGGAAAGTTGTTTCCTTTAGAAGTATTGGGATTTTATACTGTTGCGTTTACTTTTGCTGAGTTGCCACGGGGTATCGTACAAAAAATTAGTAATTCTGTGATGTTTCCTGTAATATCCAAGTATGCAGCTCTTCCGCGTCAGGAACTGAGAGCCAAAATTTTACAGAAACGTTGGTTACTTCTGGTCGGATTGGCAATTGTTGTGACAGTTTTAGTCAGTTTTGGGGATCTAATTATCAAACTACTATACGATGTCAGATACGATGATGCGGCCTGGATGCTGCCAATTTTAGCTCTAGGTATTTGGCCGATCATCATTTCGATGACCATTAACAAAGCACTATTTGCAATTGGGAAGTCGATCTACATAGCGATCGGTAACGCTTTTAAGTTAATTTATATGTTGATTGGGTTGCCATTAGCTTTTTCTCAATGGGGAGTTTTGGGAGCGATAGTTGTGATCGCATTTAATGATATTCCCTCGTATATAGTATTTAATTACGGTCTCTGGCGAGAGGGATTGACAGGTATAGGTCAAGATATCCAGGCAACCGTACTACTCATTGGCTTAATCAGTCTGGTGGTGGGAGGACGCTACTTTCTTGGTTTTGGGTTGCCGATCGAGGGAATTTTATAGTATAGGGCTCCACTCAAAGCAAATTCAGCCACAGGGGATTGGTACTGACGCACTGGATATGGGAAAGCGGGGACGCACTGGACCTGGGGATTGATGTGTAGCAAGAATTTATGAGATTAGTATTCAACATTGTAGAGATGTTGCATACAACGTCTCTACAGGGTTTTGTGGTTAAAAAAAATGGGGTGGTCAACTCAGATTTTGTATTAGGTATTAGATAATGTGATTTTTAAGTTATTTTCAAAGATTTTAGACTTAATTAAGAGTATTTTCGAGATAATAAATCTTTCTTGAAAAATTATGAATAGCCCGGAAATTGAGCAAACGGTAAGTATGAATTATTAACAAGATTGTTGTTTTGAGTAAGAATGGGTCGAATCTACTCTCAGCTGAATTAGTTAAAGCCATTATGTCATCAATTAAAAAACAAGCCATAGTTGGAACAATCTGGACTCTTGTTGGCCACGGTGGAAGTCAGACACTACGACTTGTTAGTAACCTGATTCTCACTCGTCTATTAGTGCCAGAATTATTTGGTCTGATGGCTTTAGTCAACACCTTTATCATTGGTCTCAACCTGTTTTCAGATATCGGTGTCCGTGCCAGCATTATCCAAAACAAGCGGGGGGAAGACCCAGTGTTTCTCAACACGGCTTGGACATTACAAGTGATTAGGGGCTTTGGACTCTGGTTTTGCTCCTTAATAATTGCTTGGCCCATTGCCAATTTTTATAACGACCAAAGGCTTTTATTGCTTGTTCCTATAGTTGGTTTGACTACAGTCATTGATGGGTTTAACTCTACAGGTATAGCTTTACTCAACCGTAAGATCCAGATTGGCAAGCTCACAAGATTTGAGTTTGGGGTGCAAAGTTTTGGTATATTCGTGATGATTGTCTGGGCTTATTTCCAGCGGACTGTCTGGGCACTTGTTGCTGGTAATTTATTGTCCAAATTGCTCAAGATGTGGTGGAGTCATCGGTTAGTTCCAGAACTATCTAACCGCTTTACCTGGGAGCAAGAATCACTCAAAGAGCTAATCTCTTTCGGTCGGTGGATATTTATCTCAACAGCGATGACCTTTTTGGCTTCCCAAGCCGACAGATTGATGCTGGGAAAGTTGTTTCCCCTAGAAGTACTGGGATTTTATACTGTCGCGTTTACCTTTGCTGAGTTGCCAAGGAATATCATCAAAAAAATTAGCAGCTCTGTGATGTTTCCTATAATGTCTAAGTATGCAGATATTCCGCGTCAGCAACTGAGAGCCAAAATTTTACAGAAACGTTGGTTACTTCTAGTTGGATTGGCAATTGTTGTTACGGTTTTGGTCAGTTTTGGAGATCTCATTATCAAACTACTATACGATGCCAGATATGATGATGCAGCTTGGATGCTACCAATTTTGTCTCTTGGTATTTGGCCGATCATCATTTCCATGACCATTAACAAAGCGCTGTTCGCGATTGGGAAGTCGATCTACATAGCGATCGGTAACGCTTTTAAATTAACTTATATGATCATTGGGGTACCATTAGCTTTTTCTCGATGGGGAGTTTTGGGTGCTATAGTTGTGATCGCATTTAATGATATTCCCTCGTATATAGTATTTAATTACGGTCTCTGGCGAGAGGGATTGACAGGTATAGGTCAAGATATCCAGGCAACCGCACTAC
>JAAHGL010000154.1 GCA_010692635.1 Symploca sp. SIO2C1
GCTTTATACCGTTCGTAGCTGCTCATTTTCCTAGAGATATTGGGCAACCTCCTACTCTCGACTACTACACCAACACAGAAGATCTTTATCTTCCTGTCTCACTGCTCAAGCTACTGCGAGGTGAAGTGTATGTCTAACCCAAAACAGCAACGTCGATACATTTTTGGCAGAGTTTTCTTTCCAGGTGAAGTTAAACCAGACTTAGATGAAGTACGTTTACAACCTTTAGGCGATCATGTTGGGAACGTCATGCGACTTGTCAAGCAATGGCAAGATTTCCCCTGTGATGACTCACCCCAACGAGTTCTAAAAGCAGCAAAACTACACGATATGGGTAAGCCTCAGCGCTTTGGAATTCAAGTCAAAACTGATAAGGAGGGCAAGTTTAAAAACTATACCTACTCATTTCGAGGGCATCGTTTTTTGGCAAATAGTGAGGATAATTGGGCACAAACACTGGCAAGGGGTCATCATGACTTCTCTGTTGCAGAAGTTACCAAGGATGCTTACCAACTTAAGAAGGATTCAGCTTATGCGTTTATCTTAAACCAAAATCCGTTGGCATACGCTGAGGAACTCTACATTTTGGAAATGTGTGATCAGATTGAAGCAGAACTAGCTTGTCGCATTCTCGGAGATGAGGAACAGGCAGAGTCTCGCACTTTTATGGATTATACTCTTTCCAACAAAGATGACCAAACCTATCAACTCGATCCATGGCCGTTTAAGCAGCCAAAACTTGATTTAGCCTTCAGGTATTGGTCTAAATGCCTCTCGAATGAGGAAAAGGCGAAACTAAATGAGCTATGCCGCAATTCAGCCCCTAAAGTAGGAGATGAGTTAGATCGAATGGTAAAAATCTGGTGGCATACTCAGGAAAATAATCCCAAAGCTCAAAAGAAGCACGTAACTCTGAAGCCACTATCCCAGAAATATCTTGAGCCACAGAATGGTGAGACGTTCTATCAAAAGCTTGCTGGATTTTCGCCCAACCCAATGCAAGAGGAAATATTTAGAGCGATCGCTGCAACAAAACATCCGGCTATTCTACTAAAAGCTCCTACCGGAACAGGTAAAACCGAATCTATTCTCTTTCCTGCACTAGCTAAAGGATATCGCCTGTTTTTACCATTACCTGCCAGAAGCCTTTTGGAAGACCAAAAGGAACGCATCGAAAAATATCTACTCAAGTTCTCAAATCCGGATATCTTTCCACAGAACAAGGATCGGGAAATCTCAATGGTTGTAGATACAGGTTCCCAGATGTATCGGTGGGTCTACAAAAATGGTGAGGACATTACAGCAACCCTCAATATCAATCTTCGCCGCCACCTTTATAAAGGAGATATTATCTTAACTACGATTGATAAGTTTCTGTATCGCTACTTCTCCTTTGGCGATAAGCAAAAGTCTTTCGTTTTTCCACTCCGAATCAATCAACCTAAAACTCTGATTTGCTTTGATGAAGCTCACAGTTATGATGATATTTCATTTACGAATTTTCAGAGCTTAGTTAAAGCACTCTATGAAGCAGGGCGATCGCTTGTCCTCATGACGGCAACAATGCCACCAGAACTAGCTGAAAGGTTTGACTATTTAGAGACTATGGACTATACAAGTGAGTTCTTTGAAGAACCTAAGCGATACTTTGAGTGGAATGAGCGTTTAGTCTGTCATCAAGAAGAACCCGGAGATTACAGAACTCCTGATAGTTTTCAACAAAATTTCGCCGAAATTATACTCAATGAGTGGAAATATAGAAACCAGAACACTAAAATCGTTGCTGTAGCTGAAAGTGTTAGAGATGCGGCGGCAATCTATCAACAAATCAAAGCTGAACTTCGAGGTGATACAACCTCTGAGAGTCGATCGCTATTTCTTTATCATGGTCGCATTGCTGAACAACTCAGACCTCATCTTTATCAAGCTATCAAGCAACGAGATGATCATGAGCAGCCTTATATTGTAGTAACAACCAGCGCCATTGAAGTTGGCTGCGATCTCAATGCGGAAGTTTTAGTGTCCCAAATCTGTCCACCGGAAAATTTGATTCAAAGAGTAGGACGCTGTAACCGTAGAGGAAATGTTCTAGATGCCAAAGTTGTTGTTGTGGGCGATCGCATTCCTGATTTTACCAATAGTCTGGATCAAGCTGGCTGGCAAAAGTATCAAGAAACCTTGCGATCGCTAAAACATTTTGATACTCAGCTTATCTCTCAATGTATCTCGCGATCGCAGCAGGTTGACGACTATCGAGTTGTAGAACTTTTTTCCATGCTGCATGACTATGTTTATAGTGCTGACTTAACGTGCCAACCTCTGCATCAACGAGGATTGATTCCTACTCGAAGTTGGAAGCCATCAGTTAATTTTGTTCATATTGATAAAGGGCATAGTATCTCAGTACCCATTGATAGGTTGGCTAGTGGTCAACAATATGCTGATATCTATGCTTATGAAAAACGATATAACCAAGAAAAAAGCCAATGGGATGATGAACATCTTCTCGGATGGGGTTCTGCTTATGGAAAGGAAATTACCGTAAGGATTTCTCCTGAGCAAGTTGACGTTACTTTACCAGTATATGACTATGATGAGACTTTAGGATTTGTGGAAATTCCCAAAATATTTGTCAAAAAATGGACAGATGGTGCTGAAGAAAAGCTTTTGTATATCACAGGTCAGCACAAAGCTGTTATTAGTTATATCAAGTCTCTAGATGAATAGACTTAAGGAGTGAACCATCTAGTAGGAGTCGTGATTATGGCAAAGCTACTAAATCCCAATCAAGCTTATACGTTCAGCAAAATTTTTGAACTCAAAATTGATCCGGATGATCTCGTTACTGAGTTTGGTTACACATTTGAACGAACTCGACTCAACTTACCTCAGTATCAGGGAGAATTAGATCGATTAGAAGAACTGCGATCGCGTATTGAAGAAGTTTTGCCTTATGTCAGCCTTGCCAGTGAAACCTCTCGACGAGAAATTTTGATTTCACAGGTGGTTCTAGATCTAGTTCACTATACCAAAGCTCAACTACGGATCGAGTATCCACTAAAGGTTACAGAACAATTACAAGGTTACTTAGATTACCTTCTCAGAAGTCAAAAAGAATTGTTAGTGATTGAAGCCAAGCGGGAGGATTTAGACTATGGTTTTACACAACTTGTCGCCGAAATGATCGCTCTCGATCAGTGGGATAGAACTCCTGAACAATCAATTTTAATCGGTGCGGTAACAACTGGTAAAATTTGGCAATTTGGACGACTCAATCGCACAATAAAACACATTGAACAAGGCTTTGATAGCTATCGCGTTCCAGATGATTTAGAGCCACTGATGCGAATTCTTGTGCAGGTTTTAATTGCATAGCATTTCTAACAATTATTAACAATTAATTGACAATATGCCCCATAGCCTGATCCTTAATCTTCTTCCTCAATCCCCCATCTACCACCAATATCTAACAGGGAGGCACTTACACGCTCTGTTTCTGACTCTTGTTAGTTCTGTAGATCCTCAACTGGGTGAGTACCTCCATGATGTCAAAGCGGATAAGCCCTTTACCCTTAGTCCTTTACAATCTAAGAGGTGTCAGGGTCACACTTTGCAATGGCAATATAGTAAACCTATTGCGACAGGTACTCCTTGCTGGTGGCGTATTTCCTTACTGGATGACACGTTGTTCGGGAAACTGACTCAACTTTGGCTTAACCTTAACCCGAATCATCCCTGGCATCTGGGGCCTACTGATTTGCAGATTACTAGCATTCTCGGTACTCCCCAATCTACTCAACCTTGGGCGAATGGGATTAGTTATGCTCAATTGTACGAACAATCTTCAGATAGCGATCGCCAAATCAACTTTTCTTTCTGTACTCCTACTGCCTTTCGTCAAAGCCAACATGACTGTGCTTTGCCAACGCGAGAGTTGGTATTTAATAGCTTAATTAAGCGCTGGAATCAGTACAGTGGCATTGAACTACCCAAAAGTCTTGTTGAACCAATCTTTCCGAGTTTCTTCGATATTCATACTGAAATGGTTCGCGACTCTCGCAGTAAGTTTATTGGCTGTGTGGGAGCGATGAATTTTCGCCTTCTGGGAGATGTTGATGCATTGACAATTAAGCAAATTAATGCATTAGCTAATTTTGCCCTCTATAGTGGCGTCGGACGTAAAACGCCGATGGGTATGGGGATGGTGAGAAGAATTCAAAGATCCCCTCAGGGACTTAACCCCCTCTAGCTCCCCCTTACTAAGGGGGAAGACAGGAGTTTCCCCCCTTACCAAGGGGGGATTAAGGGGGGTTAAGACAGAATCTTTACCTGTTTACAGACAAAGCCTGATTTCAAAAACTTTTGGAGAGTTTGTCACCCCTTCAGATTCAAAGTTCAACAGGACTTACGCACAAACTACCATTTTGCCCCCCAACCCCCCAAGTTTGGGAGGAGAATTTAATCAAAGTCCTCCTTAGTAAGGGGGATTTAGGGGGATCTCTGACTTTGAAAACACGCCCTAGGGTGGCGAATGCGTAAGTCCCAATTCAAAATAGTTGTATTCAAAATTATGAACGAAACTGATTACATTCCTATTGCAGCACTCAACCAATATGCTTACTGCCCCCATCGGTGCTGGCGGATGTTTTGTGCGGGGGAATTCGTTGATAACCAATATACGATCGAAGGTACCATGCTACACACTCGTGTCCACACCCCTGGAGAGGGATATCGAGAAGAACGAGAGCAAATTCGAGCGATTTGGCTCAAATCAGAACACTATAAGTTGATTGGAAAATCGGACTTGATTGAATTAGAGTCTGGTCAATTGTATCCCGTGGAATATAAACGGGGTCGTAAAGGGGAATGGGATAATGACGAGATGCAAGTTTGTGCTCAAGCGTTGTGCCTTGAGGAGATGACAGGAAAAAGCATTACCACTGGCTATATCTACTACGCCCATTCCTACCAACGCCAACTTGTGGACATTTCAACTGAGTTGCGACAAGAGATGCTCACAACATTGGCAGCTGTAAAAACCTTGCTTGCTACTGGTATTATGCCTCCCGCTGTTTATACCAAACGTTGCTCTGGATGCAGTCTTTACTCAAAGTGCTTACCCCAAGCTGCTAGGAAAGTCGGACGTTATCAGGAAATCAATTGAAGGAGGATAAGATGGGAACTGTTTATATCACGTCTGAAGATGCCTTTATCGGCAAAACCGATGAACGCTTGCAGGTGAAAGCTAATAAACAAAAGCTTTTGGATGTGCCTTTGATTAAGGTTGAGGGTCTTGTGGTTCTGGGACGAGCAACGATTTCCCCGGCTGCACTCAAAGAACTTTTGGAACGCAAAATTCCTCTGAGCTTTTTAACTCAAACGGGGAAATACTTAGGCAAATTTGAACCGGAACTGACTAAGAATATCTTTGTGCGTCAAGCGCAGTGGCAAGCAATTGGAGAGTCGGAAAAAGCGATTCATGTAGTGAGGGGTTTTGTTCGAGGTAAGCTAAAAAACTATCGAGTGATGCTCCATCGCAGCCAACGGAAACATCCAGAACTTCAGTTGAGTGAAGCGATTAGTCGTTTGGATCATGCGATCGCTCCGATTAACCAAACCAATAGTATTAACTCTCTGCGAGGTTTAGAAGGTGCTGGCAGTGCTGCCTATTTTGGTGCATTTAACCAGCTTCTACGCATTACTAGTTTCACCTTTGAAGCCAGACGCCGCCGTCCTCCTACCGATCCGGTTAACGCTCTGCTGAGTTTTGGTTATTCCCTCTTGCGTCACGATGTCCAAAGTGCTGTCAATATTGTTGGCTTTGACCCTTATCTCGGTTATCTCCATTGCCAATACTACGGTCGTCCTAGCTTAGCACTCGACCTTATGGAAGAATTTAGGCCATTAGTTGTTGATGCTGTAGTCTTGAGTGCGATTAATTTGCAGATACTGACTCCAGCTGATTTTACTACGGAGACTCTCAGTAATGCTGTGCTGCTTTCTGATTCTGGGCGCAAGGAATTCCTCAAATTGTACGAACAGAAGAAGCAATCTAAGTTTAAACATCCGGTGTTGGGACGTAAATGTACCTATCAGGAAGCGTTTGAGATTCAGGCACGATTGTTGGCTAAGTATCTGATGGGCGAAGTTGAAAAATATCCACCTTTGGTACTCAAGTAGTGCCGTGACACGACTAAAACTGTAGGTTGGGTGGAACGAAGTGAAACCCAACGGAATATGCGAAGAGTGTTGGGTTACGCTACCGCTACAGCAAGCTCTACCTATTCCTTAATTTTAGGTGTGTCGCGCCACTACAAATATAGGTTTTGCGTAAGTCCTATAAACTTAAACCTTTTCTTTTCTCTCTTACCTTCTGTCTTCTGCCTTCTGCCTTCTGCCTTCTGCCTTAACCCCCTACCAGAAATTTAACAAGGGTGCTATTGAGCTATGTATATTGTTGTTTCATACGATATTCCAGAGGATAAGCGCCGTACCAAGATTCACTCTATCCTCAAGTCTTACGGGCAGTGGATGCAGTATAGTGTATTCGAGTGTAATCTGAGTGATACCCAATATGCTAAGTTGCGATCGCGGTTAAGTGAGGTGCTCAAACCTGAGTGTGATAGTATTCGCTTTTATTTCCTCTGTGCTTGTTGTCAGGGTAAGGTAGAAAGAATTGGGGGAGAGCCACTACGAGATAATTCAATTTTCTTCGCTTAGTTGCGCCTACCTGTAGGTGTTTTTTAACGGGGGAGAAATTTTGGGCTTGTATCCCCTGTCACGTAAGAGTTTGAAGCCTATCACCCCTATCAATAGGTAGTCGCAACTTCTGAAAGACTTGCTACCAAAGGCTTTTTGCCATTTCTTTCACTGAAGTTTTGCTAACTCTGAGTTCTAGAATGCTATAATTGAAGTAGGTAGTCGCAAATGAACCTTGAAAACTAAATACAGTAAGCTTTTCAAATGCCTGCGGTTCCAATTACATTGAATCCCTATCAGGGATTGAAACGAGTTCGCCAGCTGTGCCAATTGCTGTTGCTGGGCGGTTCCAATTACATTGAATCCCTATCAGGGATTGAAACGTAAGCATCAAAACATTCCACTAAGCGCGTTTGAGTTCCAATTACATTGAATCCCTATCAGGGATTGAAACCTACCCCCACCATAAAGACTGGGAAGCGCTACGTTCCAATTACATTGAATCCCTATCAGGGATTGAAACAGGAACAACTCCCCTTCAAGTTGGCGGCGTGTAAGTTCCAATTACATTGAATCCCTATCAGGGATTGAAACTATTTACCGGACGTCAGATAGCCGAACTTCTTGGAGTTCCAATTACATTGAATCCCTATCAGGGATTGAAACAAAAGCTGTGCAGAAGAAGATTGATGAAGCATATAGTTCCAATTACATTGAATCCCTATCAGGGATTGAAACATCAAAGATACGGATCCAGAGAAGCCAGGACAGCGTTCCAATTACATTGAATCCCTATCAGGGATTGAAACCCAAAATCCAACCAACTCCCCCAAGTGTCTTCCGTTCCAATTACATTGAATCCCTATCAGGGATTGAAACGATTTCGACACTGTGGATTCAGCCTGCTACATTGCTGATGGGTTCCAATTACATTGAATCCCTATCAGGGATTAAAACATTAATGAGATAGTGAAGCATCGGAGCCCTCTGGGAGATCCTTCGCTATCGCTCAGGATGACCTAATTTACGTCTAATGTGAATTAAATTGTACATATCGTAGGGGCGGGTTTAGCGACAAACCAACCCATTTGACCCGAATATTGGGATCAAAACCCGCCCAACGCCATCCCCAGGTTAATGCAACCAATCCCCAATTCTAAATTCCCTTGGTTATCGCTTGGGCGGGTTTTGTATTAAGACTTTCACCAAATGTGTTGACGGTGATCCTAAACCCGCCCCTACGGCAATTGATCTTGTCTGTCTTGGGTATCTAATTCACATTATGCGTGAATTAAGAATTAAGAATGCTTAGAGAATAACGATGTCGGGGGAAAGTTGGGTGTCGCTAGCGCTCTACCCAACCTACGGATTTAGCATAGATAATAATCAATAGTTATTATTATTTTTTAGTATATAACTAAACCTTACTAAGATCATTATCGAATTAATTAATTAAATCTTTATTTTTGTACCGACTAACCATTACACTAAATTATAAAGCTTAATAAAACTTAATTCAGTACTTTTGCCAGTCCTGGAAACAACATAACTAACTCAGTATTGCTTTGACATACTTGAGAACTTTCCCATCCTACAAAGGTAATGCCGATGGCTCAATTTTTCCTGCAAACAGCTTGGTTAATACCTTGCTACGCACTAATTGGTTCAATTTTAGCAATACCTTGGTCTCCTAGCATTATTCGTCGCACAGGACCAAGACCAGCAGGTTACATTAATGCTTTGATGACCTTGGTTGCTTTTTTACATGGTTTAATTGCCTTATCTGCAACTTGGAATCAACCGACACAAGAAATACTAATTCCTTGGCTGCAAACTGTCGATCTAGACCTCACCATTCCCTTAGAATTTTCTTCCCTTACCATTGCTGCAACCCTTGTCATCACAGGCATCAATCTGCTGGCACAGATTTACGCCATTGGTTATATGGAGACGGATTGGGGTTGGGCGCGTTTCTATTCTTTGCTGGCATTCTTTGAAGCGGGAATGTGTGCGTTGGTTCTTTGTAACTCCTTATTTTTCAGCTACATTATCCTGGAAATTCTCACCCTGGGAACTTATCTGTTAGTTGGGTTTTGGTTCAATCAGTCTTTGGTGGTTTCCGGGGCTAGAGATGCCTTCTTAACTAAACGGGTAGGGGATTTGTTTCTCTTAATGGGAGTGATTGCTATCTATCCCCTAGCAGGAACCTGGAATTTTACGGAACTGGCTGCCTGGGCAAGTACTGCTCAGATAGACCCCAAAGTTGCAACGTTATTAGGTTTAGCCTTAATCGCTGGTCCTATGGGTAAATGTGCGCAATTTCCTTTGCATTTGTGGCTTGATTTAGCAATGGAAGGTCCCGTTCCTAGCACAATTTTACGTAACGCGGTGGTAGTTTGTACCGGTGCTTGGGTACTAATTGAAGTGCAACCGGTGATTGAGCTTTCCCCCTTAGCCGCCTTTGTTACCTTGTTGATCGGTGCGGTGACAGCATTGGGCGGTACGATGGTAGCGATCGCACAAGTTGATGTTAAGCGTACTCTTTCTTTTCTGGTCAGTGCTTACATGGGTTTGGTGTTTATTGCTGTGGGTACAGATCAAACCCAAACCGCTTTAACCTTAATGTTAATCTACGCCGTAGCCATGGCCTTGTTGGTCATGAGTACGGGTACAATTATTTGGAACAGCGTCACCCAAGACTTAACTCAATTAGGGGGATTGTGGGGTAAAAGACCAGCTTCCGGCATTTCTTACTTAGTTGGTGCCGCTGCCTTAGTAGGGATTCCTCCCCTCGGTGGTTTCTGGGCCCTATTGGAGTTAGGTGATTATCTTTCTACCACCCGCCCTTGGCTGTTTGCTATCTTGCTAGTGGTAAATGGACTAGCTAGCATGAGCGTGATTCGCGTGTTTGGCTTAATCTTTGGCGGCAAACCGAAGCAAATGAGTGAGCGCTCGCCGGAAGTTCACTGGCCAATGATTTTACCCATGATAGTGTTAACGGGTTTCGTCCTACACGTACCCCTGATCTTAATCCAATGGCAACTGATACCGGCATGGTCTGCTGTTAATACTACGGTAGCTGGTTTGTTAGTCTTATCGAGTGTAGCCGGTTGTAGCATCGGAGCCTTCCTCTATCTCAATGATAGCTATGCCAAACCCGTGCGTTTTGGTCCTGAGTTTCTACAAAACTTGTTTGCCTACGATTTTTACACCCAACAACTGTATCGCCTAACTGTTGTCTTTTTTGTTGACTTAGTCTCCAAAGCTATTTCTTGGTCCGATCGCTATATTGTCGATGGGTTAGTCAATTTAGTGGGGATGGTGACTATGTTTGGTGGACAAGGTTTGAAATACAATGTTTCTGGTCAAACGCAGTTTTATGCCCTAACTATTCTCTTTGGAGTAGCTCTTTTAGGATTGCTCTTGAGTTGGCCATTATTAGCTCACTTTTCAAGTGTGATTGGTGGCTGATAAAATTTTCAAAATTTGCTGTATAGGTTCTATTTTTGCGAGGAATAAATTGATGAAAAGACAAAATCAGAGTACAGATTTCTCCAGACGTAAATTACTAAAGTTCCTTGCAGGGGCTACAGTAACAGTGGTACTAGCATCAAGAGTAGGCTCTAAATTAGCTTTTCCTGAGCCAGTTGTTGCCCACCCACATGAAATGACTCCCGACGAAGCACTGCAAAGGTTAATCGAGGGAAATAAACGCTTTGTTAATGGAAGAACTAACAATCCTCGCCGAGACATGGTTCGTATTGCAGAAGTCGCAACCGCTCAAAAACCCTTTGCCTCAATTCTCACCTGTGCCGATTCTCGGCTTCCTGCTGAGATGGTTTTTGACCAGGGATTTGGGGATTTATTTGTCTGCCGTGTAGCTGGTAATGTAGCAACTCCAGAAGAAATTGGCAGTCTTGAATATGGCACTTTAATCTTAGAATCAAAAGTGCTCATGGTTATGGGTCATGAAAGATGTGGTGCCGTAACTGCCGCCATCAAAGGCGGTCAAGTTCCCGGTCAAATTGGCAGTTTAATTGATGCCATAAAACCTGCTATCAAACGAGCAGAAAATCAACCGGGAGATAAATTAGCAAATACCTGTAAAGAGAATATTTTGTTGCAGATTGAAAACTTGCTGGCATCTCCCGTTATAGCTAAGTTAGTTGACGAAGGAAAATTGAAGATTGTCGGCGGATACTACGATTTAGATACGGGAGAAGTAAGTCTGGTTAGTTAGTCATTGGTCATTGGTCATTAGTAAATGATTAATGACAGGCTACCAACTTAAGGTGAGACAGTCAAAGAAGCAAGCATTTCAACCTCAATTTCCCGGAGCTAATCGTAGTCAGTATTTTGTCCTAGTTGATGCTAGTAGCCTACCAATTCCCAATTCTACATTCTAAATTCTACATTCTAAATTCTCAAACATGCTTAGTACCCTAATTTGGTTACCTGTATTAGGTGCTGTCATAGTCGGGTTGATACCCGGAAACCTAACAGGTTCGCGCATACGTTCTGTTGCCCTAGCAATTGCAACAGCTATCTTACTCATTACTCTCTGGCTTGGTTTTCAGTTTGACTTAAGCAATTCAGGAATGCAGTTTTCAGAGTCTTTACCCTGGATTCCTCAAATCGGCTTAACTTATAAACTGGGAGTTGATGGGTTATCCTTTCCCTTACTAGCTCTAAGTAACTTCCTAACTGTTATTGTTCTCTTTAGCGGTAGAAATGAGGTTGAGCGTCCCCGGCTAAAGTACGCTCTCATTCTACTAGTTAATGCTGGTGTTACTGGAGCTTTTGTTGCCCAGAATTTATTGCTCTTCGTCATCTTCTATGAAGTCATCTTAATTCCCCTTTACCTGTTAATTGCTATTTGGGGAGGAGAAAAGCGGGAATATGCAGCAATGAAGTTTCTCCTCTATACAGCGGTATCTGGGATTCTGATTCTTGGTGCATTCTTGGGGATGGCTGGGCTTTCCCACTCCAGCAGCTTCGACTACGGAGCCATTAACACTCAAAACTTATCCTTAATCACTCAACTGCTTCTGTTGACAGCCATATTAGTCGGGTTTGGCATCAAAATCCCACTAGTTCCCGTGCATACCTGGATGCCAGATGCCTATGTTGCAGCATCTCCAGTGGTAGCAATTATTTTAGGTGGCATGGTTGCTAAGTTGGGAACCTATGGTTTAGTCAGGTTTGGCTTGCAGCTATTCCCCGAAACTTGGGCACTTGTAGCTCCAGGGCTATCAATTATCGGCGTAGTGAGTGTGATGTATGGCGCCTTAAGTGCGATCGCGCAAAAGGACATTAAGCGTATGGTAGCTTATAGTTCCATCGGTCATATGGGCTACATTGTGGTTGCCGCTGCCGCTCTTACTCCCTTAAGTCTCCTGGGTGCTGTTTCCCAGATGGTTAGTCACGGTTTAATCCTGGCAATTCTGTTTTATTTAGTCGGTATTATTGAAGCTAAGGTGGGGACTCGGGATTTGGATGTTCTCAACGGCTTGATGAATCCCTTGCGAGGTTTACCCTTAGTCAGCGCTTTGCTTATTTTAAGTGGCATGGCAAGCGCTGGAATTCCTGGTTTAGTCGGTTTCATTGCAGAATTCCTCGTATTCCAAGGCAGTTATGCCGTCTTCCCCTGGCAAACCCTCCTCTGTATCTTTGCCTCCGGCTTAACCGCCGTTTACTTCGTGATTCTCCTCAACCGCACCTGTTTTGGTAAACTCGACAGCAATCGGGCATATTATCCTAAAGTTGTGTTTGCTGAAAAAATTCCGGCTTTCATTTTAACTGTGCTCATCTTGTTTTTGGGCATACAACCTAGCTACTTAGTGCGTTGGATGGAGCCAACTACCACAGCGATGGTGGCGACTCTTCCTGCTACTAATCACCAGCAAGTTGCTATAGATGTTAGGTATTAGGTGTTAGGTGTTAGGTGTTAGGTAAAGGTTGTAGGGAATTTCCCACTTGCTGAGTCCAATTGTTAAAGATCTTCATTAACAAAGGGAGAAGGAGAAAAATGACTGAGGATCAGATATTTGAAGACTTGGGATTCGAGGCAGAAGAAGCAATGAATCTTAAGGTAAGAGCTGATCTGATGTTAGGTTTGCGTTCTTATATTCAGAAGCAAGGGTGGACTCAAAAAGAAGCAGCAGAGTTTTTTGGAGAAACGCAACCGAGAATTAGTAATTTAATGAACGGTGAAATTAATCGATTCAGTGTGGATAAGTTAATTAATCTCCTAGGGAAAGCAGGGATGGATGTAAAGGTAGAAGTTATCTCAAAGTGACATAATTCTCAGCAAGATAAATTAAAACCATGACTACAACTATAGAGCAAGCTTCGGAAACTCAACCATTACAACCAAAATTACCCCCTTCTCAGCATGAGTTTGCTGATATTATTCATCGCCTCGAAGCCGGAGGGGCAATGGTACCAGATACACCGGAAAATCTGATGCAAATTGTCGGCATTTGGAAAGCTTATGCCGTGCCGATGGATTTTTACTGGCGTGACTTACTTTATATTGCTGAGCGAGTCTTTTTAAATCCCTTACCTTTCTTTAAATACTTCCTACCTCAAGAATACTTAGAGCGGCACAATCATTATGCTGGAGATGATGCTGATTTAAGGATTTGGCGTGGTGAAGCCACTGCTCATCCCGAGCTTGTAGCCTTTATCGAGAAAGGTGAAACCAAAAAAATGCCCAAGTTACTCCATCACTTGTGGCATGACCGGATTAATATGGAGTTTGCTGAAGCTTGTATGCGAGCCATGCTCTGGCATCGTCATATGTGTGCGCCGATAAATCAGTTTGATGCTTACTTGGATTCAGAAGAATACAAAGCCAATGCCGATAGAGCCATTAAAGCTTACTTTAAAAACAACCCCTTAATGCTGGCACTGCATAAAATGTTCCCAGAAATGTTTCTTGAGCAGTGTCGTCAGGCATCTTATTACAGTAACTTGGGACTATTTTGGGAAGTGATGGCTCCAGTTTTCTTTGAAGTCTCTGACTTGTATGATGAGGGTAAAATTACCACAGTGCCAGAGGCAATGAACTTTTTGGTGAATGGGATATTTGCGATCGCAGGACGTCCCATGTATCATCACGTTTATGTAGGAGATGAATGTTACGAGGTTATCCCCAAATCTAAAGGCTTCACCTGGTTGTATGAAGCAGCACTACCTTATGTAGAAGCAGTTTTCTATCGCACATCTCCCTTTCGGGGCACGAAGTCTTATAATGCTCAAGCAGGGGAAGTTCCCAGAGATCAGAAAGATTTCCACTATGGGGTACTCTATGCCGATAAGTTCCCCGTGGGTTCAGCAGGGATTCCACCCACATTACTAATGCAGGATATGTATCACTTCCTGCCACCTTATCTCCAAGAATTTTATGCTCAGCGGTCTCGAGGTGAAGATGATATCTTAAATCAAATTGGGGTAACCTTCCAGCGATCGATGTATTGTGTGACTTCTGCGGTATTTCAAGCCTTAAGAACTGCCCTTTATTATCCCTTAGATGACCCCAATCCGAAGCATTTACAGGCAAATCGGGCGTTTTTTGAAGCACAATTAGACAGGTTCTGTCGTGCTGAATATGGAATGCGGGATGCAGCGCGTTTGCGGAATATTCAGACAGCAGATTATCGATAGGGAATGCGATCGCAAATTCTCTTCTAATTCAATTATGACCCCGTAGGGGCGGGTTTAGCTAAGTTATCATGTTGGTGCCCAAAATTGGGCGAACCCACCCCTACTAGCATGAGACAACTAAAACTGTAGTACCGTGACACAGCTAAAATAAGGGAATAAAGTAGTGCGAGCATCTTGCTCGCGTTTAACCTTTAGCGAGCGAGACGCTCGCACTACATTATTAAATTCTAAATTCTAAATTCTAAATTCTAAATTCCCCAACCGGTTTCTAAGCATGGGGAGTGTCAATACCCATCTAATAATCATGACTCAAACCATCACTAAACCAAACGAATTGATTCCTCCTTTAGAAAATGGGGATAAATTAACCCGTCTTGAATTTGAGACTCGTTATGAAAGGATGCCTCATCTGAAAAAGGCAGAATTAATCGAAGGAGTTGTCTATATGGGATCGCCTTTACGAATTAATCAACATGGAGAACCTCATGCTGATATTATCGGATGGCTTAGTGTTTATAAAGCCTTGACTCCTAATTTACAGTTAGGGGACAATTGTACGGTCATTCTTGATGAAGAAAATGAACCTCAACCCGATGCTTTACTCAGAATAAAAGAAGGTGGACAATCAACGATTAGCGAAAAAGGTTATGTGAAGGGTGCACCAGAATTAATCGTTGAAATTGCAGCTTCTACAGTGTCTATCGATCTACATGATAAGCAAAGAGCTTACCGACGCAATCGAGTCCAAGAATATTTAGTTTGGCGAGTTTATGATAGGAAATTCGATTGGTTTCGACTCAGATCAGGAAAATATATCAAACTACAACCTGACGAAAAAGGAATTATCAAAAGTGAAATTTATCCTGGTTTGTGGTTAGATGTGTCTGCATTATTATCGGGTAATTTAGCGAAAGTTTTGGAGGTTTTACAACAGGGAATCGGGAGTCGGGAATAACTCTCTCTGTGTGTCTGGAGCGTCTGGAACAGCGATATCTTTCCTACCCAGCTGTAGTGGCGTGGCAAGCTTAAAACTGTAGGTTGGGTTGAACAATAGTGAAACCCAACATTCGTGTTATTACCATGTTTTAAAGCTGTCCCTAAAAGTATGACAAGCAACCAAGATCCCCGACTTCTTTGTTGTGTGAAAGTGATTAACACTCGGCAAACCGGAAGAAGAAGTCGGGGATCTACCGTAAATTTCGTTGGGTTCCGCTAGCGCTGCACCCAACCTACTACCTCGGCAAGCTTAAAATTGTGGGTAAACAAAAGCTTCAAAACCTTGACTTCACATGTTTTTGACGATTAGCCTTCCCCTGGTTTTAAGCTTGCCGCGCCACTACACTCTTTTCAGAGAGTGACAGAAGAGGATTAATAGTCAAGCCGCCAAATGTGACATGCTACTTTACTCATCTCACTTTGTCTTTCCTCAATTTGCTTTGGTCCCCAAACTGAATATTCTAGGATTTTTTTGGTAATTTCTAGCTGAGATCGTGAGTAAGCCTTTGAGCATTTATCCGTAAAAGAACCATTGCCTACTTTGCGATTAATCGAGGCGTCAAGGAGTGTCATATTTCCAAGTCTCCATGTATATAAATCTGGATCAGTCTTCGTAAACTTTGATGTCCAGGTTGCGTTTGGCTTTTGAGGAAGAATATGTTCTAAATTTAGTTCTGACTCATTTGGGTTAGCTACTAATTCTTTATGTCCCATGTAGCAACTATTGATTTCACTCAGAATATATCTTGCAAGTGCCGAGTCTTTTGAATCAATTATTTTCTTTTGAAAAACATCTTTGAAGTCCTGATCTTTAGGATAAAGAGGATTTAATTTTTGAAAAATTGGGATTGCTGACTTAGGTTTTTCTGCCCTAATATATTTAGCTATTTTAGTATAATCACGCTCAAGTCTACTTGAATCTAGTTTACATATAGTATTGTATCTAAACGAAAATATGACTACCATCCTCAAAATTTTTTCAAAAAGTTGGTCAGATAGTTCTTCTTTAGATGCAATAAGTATAGGGTAGCACCTTGTTATATTTAATAATTTCAATCTGTAGATATCGTTTCTGACTTTAGAATTAAAAGAATCCCAAAAAGAAGACTGTGGATTTTTCAATGCTTCAAATATTTCTGAAGCATAGGAAAGGGAATTCATAAACTCCATGATACTCAAGCTAGATCTGAATTTACTTGATATATCCCTAAATAGCTCTTTTTCAGTCACAGATCCGTATTTTGAAATCCAATAGTATCGAATAAATCTTGTTACTTCATATTTATCGACGTTCTGTTGAATATATGACCATTTGCTTTTAACTTCAGCAAAACTATCGCCAGCTTTGGCAAACAGATGATTCTTCAGTAAATCAGAGCCTGATAAATCTAATCCTCTATTATTGAGAGTTTCAAAAATCATATATGAATTTGCGTCATCAGCAACAGAAATTAAAATGGCAACTAATTTATCACGAATACACTCTTCAATTTGAATCAACACTTCTGCAAAGTTTTCTTTCTCAGATATGTACTCTTGAACTTTTTTATGTAGTAGTAAGTAAGCTTCAAGCATTAATTGATTAGATTTATCTTGATATCCCTTAGATTTAGTTCTAAGAGCTTTCCTCATCTCAATTAAATTTTCTATATTTTTAGGCTCGAGAAAGTTTTCTCGGTAAAATTGATTATTTGTTGTATTTAAGGTAAGCTTAGGTTCAGTCTTTCGAGTACGTAGATTACGAGACCCTAAATAGCTTTCTGAGATAAGAATAGATAACTCATCATCTCCCTCTTGTCTTGCAATATCCCTAATAGCACACATTAATAATGAGATTGTTGTAATACGCTGTTGTCCATCGATTAACTTTAATTTAGGCTTGTCAGATATATTTACAACA
>JAAHGL010000155.1 GCA_010692635.1 Symploca sp. SIO2C1
GGAATCCTGGATTTTACCCCTAGCGATTCAGTATTTCCCAGTTAAACTCAACAGACGATGTCCTAACAGTACGTTCGGCGTTTTACCTAATCAACTTCTGATTAGAACCCCATACTCCAAGTAAATCCTAGGAATTATGACTATTTTATCACGGCGCTTAAAAGCGCCGACGCTACATCCCACGGATGAATCACGTGGGCTTTGCTTAAAATTCTGTAATTTGAGCCTCCAATCAAGTTTTTTTTTCGAATGTTCTTGTACGACTTGGTCTGCTTCTGTATGTTCCGGTCTGGGAACACGTAGACGGAATTCTATTTGCCTGAGGTACTCCCATCCTCGATACCGACTGATATGAGTGCCGGTAAGCTCACATTAATTCTGATGGATCGATTCCGAGTTCTTTTAATCGTGCGGCGAATCTATCGGCTCGTTCTCGTTCTTCACAATAAGTCCGTAAATATTCTTGAGCCTGAGGATTAAAAAACCGTAACTGACCATCTTGAAGTAGATGTATCTCTAACCCTAACACCTGAGAAGGGAAAGAAAGTGTTCCGTCTTCTAAATGATTGGGGG
Source organism: Symploca sp. SIO2C1 (assembly GCA_010692635.1). Classification (GTDB taxonomy): domain Bacteria; phylum Cyanobacteriota; class Cyanobacteriia; order Cyanobacteriales; family Coleofasciculaceae; genus Caldora. The sequence continues at coordinate 574 of JAAHGL010000155.1, forward strand.
TGAGAACTTGATAGTTCTGTTTGACTAAACGCCGTCCTTTGAGTCGTGGCTTAAGATAATCTCCAGTAGGATCATATTGGAAATATTCAGACACACCCATTCGAGCATAAGTATCCGGTTTCTCTCGTTCGTCCTTATTTCGGGTACTTCTAGAAGTCACCTCTAGAATCCAGTCAGGCGTTTTCCCACTTTCTTCCCAAACCTTGTAACTTCTGCGGGGACGATTTTCCACTCCAAAAACCACAAACACATCAGGACAAACAACCGCATCGGGAACCCCTTGCTCGTAGGATAACCACAGATTACCCGAAACGTAGACATCTGTGCGATGTTGAAAATAGAGCTTGAGGGATTCAACACCATAAACCAGATAATCTCGGTTGGGGTCGCTTTCTGCCATAGGAGAGCCGTCGGGTTCTGGATAAACTATTGGGGTTTTCAGATATGCTTGAGTCATGGATGGTGAATCTGTAGCAGACCGCAGTTAATAAGCTCGCACCAGTTCATTATAATAAACTACCCCACTTGTAAGCTAAACTTACGGTCTTGATGATAAAAAAATGCGTTATCGCAACTCACAAGTTGTACAAATTCTTGAACCAGGGGTTTGAGTTGCTACTCAAACCCGAGCTAGATGGAGTCTTCAAGGTGCTGAGTCAGTGTTACCGGACCTGTGACCCGACCAACAGTTTCAATCCCGGTATTGGCAAGATGTCTCGGTGCAAGCACTACGTCTGACCCATGAGTTTCTTCTATTGAACGATGCAAAAGCTTACCCTGACCAGACCCGACGATTGCCACCTGCATCTCCGTGACGGTGCGGCACTAAAAATGGTCTTGCCATACACGGTGCAACAGTTTGCCCGCGCCATCGTGATGCCGAATTTGAAGCCCCCAGTGCGCTCCGTTGAGGATGCAGCGGCTTACCGCGATCGCATCCTTGCAGCAATGCCTGCAGGTAAACGGTTTGAGCCGTTGATGACTCTCTACCTCACTGACAACACCAGCCCTGAAGAAATTATCGCTGCCAAAGCCTCCGGATTTGTCAAAGCACTCAAGTACTACCCGGCTGGTGCAACCACCAATTCAGATTTCGGCGTGACAGATATTCGGAAATGCGATCGCGTCTTTGAAGCTATGCAGGAGGTTAATATGCCCCTGTTGCTGCATGGGGAAGTGATTGATGTGGATATATTCGATCGCGAGCGAGTCTTTATCGAGAGACATTTGGTTTCCCTTCAGCAACGATTTCCCAACCTCCGCGTGGTGCTCGAGCATGTGACTACCGCTGATGCAGTGCAGTTTGTTCTGGCTGCTGAGAACATTGCGGCAACAATCACGCCCCAACATTTGCTGTTTAATCGCAATATCCTGTTCAAAGGTGGGATTCGCCCCCATTTTTACTGTCTGCCAATCTTGAAGCGGGAGGAGCATCGCCAGGCACTTCTAAAAGCGGCAACCTCTGGCAATCCTAAATTTTTCCTGGGTACCGATAGCGCCCCCCATACCCGCAACAGCAAAGAAAGTGCCTGTGGCTGCGCGGGTTGCTTTTCGGCATTGCACGCCATGGCGCTGTATGCAGAAGCATTTGAGGGCGAAAATGCCCTGGATAAACTGGAAGCCTTTGCCAGCTTCTATGGGCCAGATTTTTATCAGTTCCCGCGCAATACCGAACAGATTACCTTGATCAAAAAGACTTGGCGCGTTCCCGATGAAGTGCCCTTTACTGAATCTGGTCTGGTGCCCCTGGGGGCAGGTCAGGAGATGTCGTGGCAAGTGGCTGAAAGCGAGTAAAGGTGGAACTTTCAGGAGGTGACAAGATAGTTGACCCTACGTTCTCGTGTAGGCGAGATGCCCGATTTCTTTAAGAAATCGGGCATCTGGAGTATTTGCGATCGCATCTCAGTAAAACGACTTCACACCTTTTTCCGCTTACCCTATCGGGTGAGCGAAAAAAAGCGTGGGGAAACGACTCAGCAGACGCGGAGACGTCGAGACGCGGAGACGCGGAGAATGAAAATCCCACCTCATATTTCTTCACCTTAGCCGACTTATCTACTACCCAATAACGCACCAACAGATCGCCCGATATTCCCTGGCTGCATCGCATCCATTGCCGCTGTAGGTTCGTAACCACAATGCACCATACAATCAGCACATTGGGGATTACCACTAGCACGACCGTAGTTATCCCAGTTGGTTTCTTCTAGCAGTTCCTTGAAGGTAGCATAATGCCCTTCATTTAACAGATAGCAGGGCTTTTGCCAACCGAGGACACTATAGCTAGGACTACCCCAAGGAGTACATTCGTAGTCTTTCTCACCAATAAGGAAATCTAAGAACAGGGGATTGTGATTGAAGTTCCAGTGCTTTTTACCTGCTTTGAACGGAGATAGAATTTCTCTGAATAAAGCCTTTGTTTGTTCACGTTTGAGAAAATGTTCTTGATCCGGTGCCCACTCGTAACTGTAACCAGGAGAAATCATCATCCCATCAATATCTAAGGTATTGAGGAAGTCGAAGAAATCCTGCATTTGTTTGGGGTCGGTTCCCTCAAAAATTGTGGTGTTGGTGGTGACCCGAAATCCCTTGGCTTTAGCTGCACGAATTGCTTGAACTGCCTTATCAAAAACCCCTTGGCGATCTACACATTTATCATGCAAATCCCGCAAACCATCTAGATGAACACTGAAGGTTAGGTAAGGAGAAGGTTGAAATTTATCCAGGCTCTTTTCTAACAACAAGCCATTGGTACAGAGGTAAACAAATTTCCGTCGCTCTACCAATCCCTTGACAATTTCATCAATTTGTGGGTGTAGTAAGGGTTCTCCCCCAGGAATAGAGACAACCGGAGCGCCGCACTCTTCTGCCGCAGTGAAGCACTCTTCTGGGGTCAGGTTCCGCTTGAGTATATCTGTGGGATGCTGGATTTTACCGCAACCAGGACAGGCTAGGTTACAGCGGAAAAGAGGTTCCAACATTAAGACTAGGGGAAACTTCTTGCGACCGGTTAGTCGTTGAGTTACTAGGTATTTCCCTACTTCAAGAGCTTGTTGTAATTGAATTGCCATGAATATTTCCGATACTTTAATTTTAGCTTTCAGCGTTCAGCATTCAGCTTTTTGACTGACAGCTGATAGCTGATAATGGTTTCCAAACCACTCCACAGCATTTTTTAGTGCTATTGTCAAGTTAGATTGGGGTAAACCCAGTTGTCTTACGGCCTTAGAGGGATCATAATACATTAGTTGTTGAGACATCCGAACTCCATCTAAGGGAACGGAGGGAGGTTTACCCAAAGGAGCAAGCAGGTATTCATCAATCCAAGCAACGCTTAAGGGTAACCAAACAGGTACTGTTTGTTGAGGTGCTTTGATACCGGTTATTTGTGCGAGTTGGTCGAGTATTGCTTTGAGAGTAAGGTTTTGGTTACCTAAAATGTAGCGTTCTCCTGATTTACCCTTTTTTAGAGCTAGCAGGTGTCCCCAGGCTACATCGCGCACGTCAATAAAATTCAACCCTGTATCTACATAAAAAGGCATTTGCTGACGCAAGAAGCGCACAATAATGTCACCGGTGGGAGTTGGCTTAATGTCCCAAGGACCAATAGGACTACTAGGATTAACAATTACAATCTCTTGACCTGCTTCAGCTGCTTGCTTTGCCTCTTGTTCAGCGAGATATTTAGACTTTTTGTAGTGACCCACCAGTTGCTCTAGGGGACTTTGATGGGTTTCATCTACTACCTTACCAGCTTTACCTACCCCGATCGCAGCTACGGAACTAGTGTAAACAGTGCGCTCAATCCCAGCTTTGCGAGCGCTCAAGAGTATATTGCGGGTGCCTAGGACATTATTGCGGTAGAGAGCTTCTCTGTCAGACTGCCAGAGGGAATAATGAGCTGCGACGTGGAAGAGTACTTGAGAACCTTGCATCTGTTGGTAGAGGTTGGGATCATTCAAGTCACCCTTAACTATTTCTACATCTAGACCCTGGAGGTTATCGAGTCGGCTAGTTGGACGCACAAGCGATCGCACCTGATATCCTTCCTGTAGTAGTAAGCGTACCAGGTTTGCACCGATAAATCCTGTGCCTCCCGTGACAAAGGCTCTTATTGACATTGGGAATTGGGAATTGGGAATTGGGAATTGGGAATTGGGAATTAGGAATTGGGAATTGGGAATTGGGAATTGTTTTTTTATCCCCCTATCTCCCCCAGCTCCCTATCTTCCTAGTGCAGCGCGGCAGAAGTAACTAACCAGTTTGAGATCGATAGAATCCTTACTCTATAAGCATTCTTAATTCTTCATTCTTCATTCTTCATTCCGCGCAGCGGTACTAGCTCCTTACTCCCCAGTTGCAGCAGGTGCAACCTTCCTGGCAGCCGGAGGAGCTGGGGGAGCTGCAACTGGTGCGGATTGAAATTTTGGAGCAGCAGGTGCAGGAGCAGGCGGTGCTGCTTTTTGCACTGGTGCGGAGTAGGTGCGTGCTGACTGCCTTGGAGCAGAGTAGGTGCGTGTTGACTGTCTGGGAGCAGAGTAAGTGCGTGCTGACTGTCTGGGAGCAGAGTAGGTAGGTGCGGAGTAGTTTCTTGCAGGTGCTCGGTAAGTAGAACGTCTTGCCGGTTGAGATTGACTGTAAGTTCTACCGCTACTACCTTGGTTGTAACTGCGATTGTAGTTAGGATTGTAATTACGATTATAGTTACGGTTGTAATTGCGGTTTCCTGTATACTGCCTGTTAGTTCTAGTATAATTTTGCTTGGGAACTGTAGGTGGTATATATTTTTTCACAATTTCCCGTTTGGGTTTGATGGGTTTTGCTTTAATATTGCCTTTGCGATTTTCTACATTACTAGGACGCTTAGGAAAATTCTCAACATTCAAGTCTTCTACTACCTGAACCATAAAATTACGCCAGGTATAGGCAGCAGTACTACTGGAACTCCAAGTAGGTTTATTGTTATCATTGCCTAACCAAACCCCTGCTACTAGCTGAGGGATGTAGCCCACAAACCAGAGATCCCTAACTTCATCAGTCGTACCAGTTTTCCCAGCAACAGGTCGATTTAGTGCAGCCCCTCTACCTGTACCATAGTTAACTACTCCCTGTAACATCCAGGTCATAATTGCGGCAGTGTCTTCTTCAATCGCTCGCTGACTATTCAAACTCTGCTCATAAATTACATTGCCGTGCTGGTCAAGAATGCGCTTGATGCCGTAAGGTTCGGTGTGAATTCCTTTGGCTGCTAGAGTACCATAAGCACTAGTCATTTCTAGCAGATTTACCTCAGATGCCCCCAAAGCTAGGGAGTAGGTAGACTGGAGCTCTGATTCAATACCCATTTTGTGGGCAATTTCAATAGTTGGGTCCCAACCAACTGAGATTAAGGCTTTGACAGCAACTATGTTGACGGAGTATTTTAGAGCCTCAATGATCGAAGTCCAACCCCGGAAAGTTTCAGTATAGTTTTTGGGTTTGTAGCCATCAACAATGTATTCAGAGTCGAGGTAACCTCGGTTAGGAGAGAAACCAGCTTCGATCGCAGTAGAGTAAACGAAGGTCTTAAAGGTAGATCCGGGCTGACGCTGAGATTGGGTAGCACGGTTTAAATAATTATTACTTTCTAGGTCATTAAAATCTTTGCCCCCTACCATTGCCTTAATATGACCATTGCGTGGATCGATCGCCACTAGAGCTGCTTGATCAAATCCCTGGTAACTACCATAGTTGCTTACAGCATTTTTGATTGTTTTCTCCGCTGCTGTTTGCCACTCCGGATTGAGAGTCGTTTCTATAGTTAACCCCTTCACCTCCAGCACCGCTTTAGAGACTCGTTTAGGTAACTCCTGTTGAATGTACTCGGTAAAGTAACTAGCTTGGCGTTCTAGTCGCTTCGGTTTACTTGGGTTAATCTTCAAGGGCGATGCGATCGCTTTTTTAGCTTCAGCCTCGGTAATAAACCCACTTTTTTGCATCCTTTCGAGTACGAGATTACGCCGCTCTTTGGCGAGCTTTTTATTGCTCACTTTTCCTTCTACCAAAGGCGAGTAAATACTAGGAGCAGGAGGCAAGCCAGCCAACATTGCCATTTCTGGTAGAGTCAGTTTTTCTACCGGTTTACTGAAATATACCCAAGCTGCATCAGCAACCCCATAGGCTCCAGAACCCAAATAGACTAGATTTAAGTAACGCTCCAGGATTTGCTCTTTGTCTACATCATGCTCAATTTTTTGAGCAGTACGCATTTCCTTGAGTTTACGCGACCAACTCACCTCTTGGTTAAAGTAAACAATTCTAGCCAGCTGCTGGGTGATGGTACTACCCCCTTCAACCACTTTCCCTGCTAGCAAATTAGCACCTGCAGCACGAAAAATACCCTGGATATCTACCCCATGATGTTCTTCAAAACGCTGATCTTCGATCGCAATGAAGGCATCAATCAAGGTTTCGGGTACTTCCCAAATCTTCAGGGTTTCGTGAGTTGCTGGTCCGATTTGCTGTAATATGGTTCCGTCTGAGGCTTTGATAGTGATCGTGTCATCTCTAACATAGGTTAAAACATCTTCAGTAGAGTCGGGGACATTTTTCTCCAGGACATAAAAACCCCAACCAAGTGCGATCGCACTGCTACTAACCCCCAACCCCAGCCAAAACCAATAGCGGCGATGTAGTTTCAGCGGTCCGGTAAACGGCTGGGCGATATAACTAGAAGCACGCTTGAGTCCTTTGACGGTAAGAGTCGCTCCTTGTTTGACTCGGTTCACTAACTTTTTAGCTGCTGAAGGTTGCTTCTTCTCTTCTTCTGGCTGCTCTTCTTGAACCTCAGTCTCAGAAACGTCTGGCGTTTCCGCTTCTGTAGATGCCACTGACTCAGATTGGCTAGATAACTCTTTTTCCTTTGGGATGAAATTTGCCACTTAAACTCCTCATACTCAATTGTGATTTAAAAATATTACTTCCTCTATTTGACAGCAACTCCTCGTCTACTCCTAATCAACTGATGCAGGCGGTAACCTGAAGGTAATTTGATATAAGTTATACCAGTAGCTGAGACTACTGTTTGCTTATTGTAAAGTTTTCGAGCAAGAGTTGCCCTTAATACCGATTTTCCTTTTGAACTTTATCCGAATCAGCTAAGAAATTGCAATGTTTCGTGCAAAAGAATGTTTATTACAAACCTCCGAAAAACCTGTACCAGACGCGCCATGAGCGTCTGGTACAATGTGGAACATAATGAATGGGGTTATGTCTGCTGGACATTAATGTCTAACACCTGACACCTTCTGGTGATGATGCTTGTTTAATCTGTGCCAGTGCACAATCGTTTGATCTGCATGGACAAATCGATTTGCGGTTAAACCACTGCACTTAGGGACAGTTGATTTGAGTAAACGATAGTCATCAGGCTGAACAAAATTCAACTCAAACCAGACAGCAATTTTGGCAATCAAACGGCTGAGGAAAGACCAACGGAAGGGAGCATAGTATCGAAAGTTGATCCAAGTATTGTCCTGATCAATCGGGGTTAGGGTAACAAATAACTTGATGTCACCCCAGCCAAAATCAAAAACAGATAGGTTAGGAAATAAAATCTCGTTCTTGAATTCAAAGGAAAGTCCGCCCTGTTGCTCACTCTTGAGAACACCTTGGGTTTTGATGTGGTTGCCAGTCACTTGAGTTTCGAGGGAGTCAATACGCTTGACTGTCCCCATCCCTAACCATTTGGCAATGCGATGGTGAGCAAAGGCAAAGTGATGAAGATCAATCAAGGCACTTTCGGCAGCACGGGTGAAATGAATATCCCACACTAATTCGTTATCTGCCCAACGACGGGGTTGATCCTTCAGTTCCGTAAACCAAGGAATTTCAGCAGGTGCCATTTGCTCATTCCCCCACCACAGCCAGATCAATCCATGGGATTCTTCCACTTTGTAGGACTCAAGCCGCATAGCTGGACTAATTTGAGCTCCTTTGCCTTCACAAGGCATTAATACACAATCACCATTGGCTGCAAATTGAAACCCGTGGTAAGGACATTCCAGACAGCTTTTGCCCTTCTCAGTGGCAATTTTGCCTAAGGCTAAGTCAACACCTCGATGAGGACAGTGACGACTTTGACAGACAATCTTACCCTTAGCATCGCGCCAGAGTACCAGATCCATTCCTAGGCGACGAATGCCTAGGGGTTTAGATTGAACTTTGTGGGATGCTGCGATCGCATACCAAGCAACTGGAAATGTAGCCTCTAATGCTGGGAGATTATTAGTTTGAGGAGCTAGGGAAGATAAGACCATAGGACAAAATCACAACAGTTGTTATCTATTTATATCATAACAGTTGTTATAAACTAGGCAAGTACTTCATTAAAATTTGTAGATATGAGTGCTCTGGTAGATAAGCAGACTGAGTGGCGCTCGAAGGTGGCAACAGCAGCTTTAGGATTAATCAGCCGTGAAGGATTGAAGGGAGCGAGTTTAAGAGCGATCGCCCGTGAACTTGACAGTACAACGGGAGTGTTGACCCACTACTTCCGTAATAAGGATGAATTATTGCTGTTTGTGCTGGAAACAATCATGACTCGTCTTGCCGAAATCATGGTACAAGCTGCGGATGGTACTCAAGGGTTAAAGCGCCTAAAGGTAATGATGTTAGGAATATTACCCACCACTCCTGAGCTAGTGACTATTTGGCGGGTTTGGTTAGCTTTTGTGGGAGCAGCACTGGGTGATAGTGGATTAGTTGAGGAGCACAAACGTTACTACGCTAACTTTAAAGCCTTTATTGGAGAAGAATTGGCTGTGTTGCAAGCAGGGGGTGAAATCAGCTCCGAGCTAGATCTAGATTTTGAAGCTGCTGCCTGGATTGCCACCTTTGATGGCATTGGCGTAAATATGATCGCTGCTCCCCAATCCTACTCACCTGAAGAGTTAGAGACTTTGGTCAGCCGATACTTGCAAACTTTAGAACCTTAAGGAACTGAGTAATACCTTCTGTATTTAAATTTTTCAACTGAAACACTTTCTATAAAGCATATGGACTTTGAAAATCCTAATTTAAATGCGTTTTAACTCATTGATTAAAAGTAGGACATGCTGGTATTTACTCTAACTATTAATTGCACTTTTGTGCAATTATCAAGTCCATCTTTTACAGAACTTACGCAAAGCTTCTATTTGTAGGGTGTGTTAGCGTAGCGTAACGCACCTTTAAATCTATATGTGGTGTAGCTGCGTAAGTCTTGATACTGAGATGATAGTGAAGGATTTGGGTCGTTTGGAGATCCTTCGCTATCGCTCAGGATGACATAATTCCGTTACGATGTGTAAGTCCTATTTTAGTAAAAAAATATAATCTCAAAGAACAGTTTGATTACTTAATAATTTCGTTGAGAGTAGTTTTTTAAAGATTCAGTAAAGATATTTATTCACCAGAGCTTTATTTTGAGCATTTATTGTATACTCATCAATAATTGTTGCTCCACTTGATAAAGACCTTGCGTATTCTAGTAGCACCTCATGGAGCAACATTAGTGAATCTACTATTTGAGATAAAATTTATGAAATTACTAAATTCTAGTAAATTTTTGCCTGTAGGAATTGCTGCTATAGGTACTTTAGCTCCATTGAGCTTGGTAATTTCTCCTACTGCTGAAGCAGCATCCTTAAAAACAATCACAGCTTCAGCATTCGCACAAACTCGTTCTAGTGATGCTGATTTTCCTTTCTTTTTTACGTTCTCTTTTCCCGATCAACCTGGAATAGGAGCAAGGGCTGTAGCTGTATCCGTTGCTGACACTTCCGTAGGAAGGGCGGATGCCTTTGCAAGTTCCACAGCTATACGAACTGCAACTGGTAATTTGTTGTTTTCAACTCAAGAGCGTCAGGAAATCCTGCGAAGGACTCCTGGAGCCTTGCAAGCTTTTGCTGTGACTAATGCAGATGCAGCACCCGCTCCATTTGAATCTCCTGCTCTTCCCAATGTTGTCAATGAAGAGGGCACTCCTTTGTCTATTGAAGAGAAGTTTGAATCGGATCTGAATACATCTTTGGAGATTACATTTAATGATGAAGCAGACCAAATTTTCTTTGATTTTTTAGGTAGTGCTCTACTAAAAACTGAGGGACTTTTTGACTTTTCAACAGGTATTAGACTGGAGTCTGTTGGACTAGGACTCTTACGCTCCTTTACTATCAATGAAAGTTTTGAACTTGCTTTTCAAGGAGATTGGGGATTAGACGATTTGTCAGTTACGCAAGATAGAAGCTCTTTTTTTGCTAATTTGGACAATCTTGATTTTGCAATTCCCGTTGCTTCAGAATTTACCAGAGAAGATTTTCAAAATCTCGACTTTAGATTTAACGGCTCAGGTATTGTTGAAGCAGCTTCAGTTCCAGAACCTGCTTCTCTATTTGGTTTCCTATCAGTTGGTATTATAGGTACTGGTTCAGCAGTTAGTAGGTTGCGTAGAAAAGATCTCAGTATTAATTGAAAAGTACTGAATCTAAACGACTAGCAGCAACCTTGAAGGAAGCAGATTGAGGTCGAGATGAAGAATAGTAGCCACGGTGAACTCTCGGAGGATAACAGTGAGAGTAGTTAAATCTTAATTGATGTCCACCATTGATCGTGGCAGCTTGCTCAGCTGTCAGTTCTATAAACAGTGGATGTTTTCGATGAATTTTCATTGCTTGAGTCCTGTTTGATTATACATACGTACTTACTTACCCTTACTAAAGTAAGAGATTTTATCCGGATAATATCAAGTGCTTAAACACTCTGAGCGGTAGCGTTTGCGATAAGGGGATGCTTAGCAAACGTGCAGTGCTCTTGAGGAGTAGGAGCTGCCTGGAGATCCTTCGCTACCGCTCAGGATGACATAATTCTGTGACTTTAAGTTACATACAGCGCTTCGCGCTGTTACGAGGTACAGTAAAATCGACGAGGAAAAAATCTATCAAATTTTGACAACTTATTCAGGTGTACCTCATTGCAGCGGTAAGCGCTGTATCCCTCTTCTGTCACTTTCCGAAATTCTCACGAAATTACGTCATTACAGCCAACGATACCTAACGAGAGAATCAGGGTTTGACCCCCATTTTTCGGAGTCTGACAGAAGAGGGGTATGCAAGTTGTAATACTACAAAACAACATGCGGAACCTGGATTGTAAAGCATCACCATTTTTTGTGCCAATTTTTCGAGTTAGGGGCAATTTTTTTCAAAATCGGGTCATAACTCGAAAAATTGGCCTAAATTGCCCTGTGAGATCGTCTTATATATAGAGCGACAGAAGACAGAACATCAAATTTTGTCCACAGTCCAACAGTCCCGAACCAGGCAACAAAAACTAGAAAAGGTCTAATTTATAGTATGACTACGGATTTTCCAAAGACAAAAGTTGTGGGCTTTCCTCTTTTTGATAAAGTTACCTTACTTGACTTCGCAGGTGCGACTCAGATATTCGCGGATGCAGAGGGATTTACACCAGTATGGCTTGCTCCTGAAATGCGTCCCTATCAAACATCCGAAAAAACAGTAAACATAACGGAAAAAAAAGAAGAGGAAGAACAACAACAACCGATTTGTATCCAGCCACAGTTTACTTTCTCTGATCCAAACCGACCTCGGATCGATATACTTTTCTGTCCCGGAGGAGCATCGGGTTCTTACGATGACAATAGCGGAGAAGGTAATGGGTTTATTGGTGCAATGTTCGATGAAACCTACCAGGACTTTGTAACCGAGGTTGCTAATGAGGAAGCTTACTGTTATGGCTCCGTTTGCACAGGAGCCTTTGTGCTTGCTGCTGCTGGACTGTTTGACGGTTATACGGCCACCACTTACTGGAGTGTAATAGAAGAATTGCGCCGGTTCCCAAACATTACAGTTCCTGAGGGTTATCCACGGGTTCTCATTAACACAGAAGTAGGTGGTGAGAAAAAAGTTTGTTTTAGTGGTGGTGGAGTTTCATCTTCTCTGGATTTGGCTCTGGCACTCGTAAACCATCTCTCTAACGACGATCCTTTGGTGGCTCAAAAGGCGCAGCTTAAGTCTCAATATGCACCCAAGCCAATTATTAATTTTGGCGATCCGTCTGAAGCATCACAAGGTATGGTTGAAGAAAGTGAGTTTGTTAAGGATGTAAGGCAATCACAAAATTCCGGATTCATTTACCCTACCCAATGTGCAGTAACTAAGATACTAAACCAAGGAGAGGTGAGCAAAAAAAGGCGTGGGAGAAATAATAAACAGACGCGGGGACGCGGGGACGCGGGGACGCGGAGACGCTGAGAATTGACATCCCAACCAAAATTTCTTCGCCTAGTGTAGCCAGTACAAGCGAGTAGTTAAGAAATCTCTCAGCACTAGGACTCATTACTCACTACTTACTACTCACTACTTTGTCCTGGAATTTCACTACACACTTCATAGAAAGAGGTGGTTGGAGGCTGGGCAAACAAAGGAGACATTTGGTGCAAAATTGCTTGGTAAGCCTCATTTTGATTGTCTTCCATATCGTCAATGTTTTCCCAAAAAATAACAGCAATGCCTTTATCAGTGCCAGGTTCTTGCAGTAGATAGGCTCCTTTAAAACCGTGGGTATAAGTTGATACGGCTTTTTCAAAGAGCTGCTCGGCTTCTTCAAACTTACCTGGCTTGAATTCTCCGATCGCAACATAGGCAAATTTGTGCTTAAGAAAATCTAAAAATTCTGTCATGGTTTCCTCCTTCCTTATGTATAAGAATTATTAGGGACTTATGCAGCTACATCACATATTGAGTCAAAGGTGCATTAGGCTACGCTAACACACGCTATAAATAGAGGCTTTCCGTAAGTCCTGTTATTACTAACTTTCATACTCATGAAATCTCTCCTCTACCGAAGTTGTCTAAAATCTCTGGGGCATTTGCCAAATCTTAATGGTTTTGTCTAAACTCCCACTCACAAGGGTCTGTCCATCAGAGCTAATGGCAAGGGAATAAATCCAAGCATCGTGTCCAGGGAAAATATCTTGGAGGGCACCTGTACTCAAATTCCACAGCTTGATATTTTTGTCCACTCCTCCACTTACTAGAGTATGTCCATTGGAGCTAAGAGCCAAGGAGTAAACACGGCTCCAATGCCCTTCTAGGATATCTTGTGGCTCTCCAGTCTTGAGATTCCAAATCCTGATTTTTTCGTCACCTGTACTCACTAGCCTTGGTCCTAAACCCTCAAAGAAGGCATCCTCGCTGGCATTAATCGCTAGGGAGGCAACGTAGTTAGCATGTCCGGTGAAAGTATCTTGCAAGTCCCCTGTCTCCAGATCCCAAATTTTGATTACTTCGTCACTCCCACTCACCAGGGTTTGTCCGTCCAGACTAATGGCAAGGGAGGCAACAGAGTCAGTATTTCCTTCAAGAGTATTTTGCAACTCCCCTGTCTCTAGCTCCCAAATCTTAATCGTTTTGTCGGCACTGCCACTAACAATAGTTTCTCCATCTGGACTAATGGCTACAGCTAAAATTGCTTCTGTGTGGTCATCAAGGGTATGAACTAGCTCACCTGTATTGAGATCCCAAGTTTTGAGAGTATTGTCCAGGCTACCACTAACAATGGTTTCTCCATCAGGACTAATCGCTACAGCCCAAATCGGTTGTTCGTGTCCCTCAAGAGTATGAAGCAACTCACCTGTACTAAGCTCCCAAATTTTCAGAGTGTTATCAAGAGAGCCACTGACAATAGTTTGTCCATCTGGGCTAATAGCTACAGCTCGAACACCCTCACTATGACCGGTAAGGGTATTTAGTAGTGCAACTTCCTCCCCAGCAATAGTTTCTGCTAGGGGAGAGACTTCCCACACCTTGATCTGCCTGTCACCACCGCCACTAGCAAGGGTTTGACCATCAGGACTCAGAGCGATCGCATAAATAGGTTCTTCATGCCCAGTAAAAGTACCTTTAAGTTCACCAGTCTTCAGATTCCAACTTTTGAGGGTTTTGCGATTTGTGCCACCAATTAAGGTTTTACCATCACTCGAGAAAATAATTGAATAAACCCAATCTCCTGAACTGATAGTTCTTCTGAGTTTCCCAGTCCGCAGGTTCCAAACTTTAATAGTATCTTTATTGTCTAAACTGCTACTAACTAAGGTTTGATTATCAGGGCTGAAGGCTAAAGACCTAGCCCAAGTTGAATGTCCAGTAAGGGTGTATACGGGCTCATTTGCGTCCAGATTCCAGACATTAACCACCCCCTCAGAATCACCACTGGCAATTAATTCACCATTTGGACTAATAGCCAGGGAAACTACTAAACCGGTGTGTCCAGAAAGAGTTCGCATCAACTCTCCTGTATTGAGATCCCATACTCGGATAGTTTTGTCCCAACTACCACTCACTAGAGTTTGTCCGTCAGGGCTAAAGGCAACGGCAATTACATTGTCCTTATGTCCAGAGAGAGTTTGCAGTAATTCCCCTGTATAGGAATCCCAGATCTTGATCGTTTGGTCACTACTACCACTAGCAATAGTTCTGCCATCTGGGCTAATAGCAATGTCATACACCCATTTTTCTGAGGAAATGGTACGAACTAGCTCACCACTAGCTAAATCCCAGATATTGATAGTCTGGTCATCACCCCCACTAACAAGAATCTGACCATCTGGGCTCATCGCAATAGATTTGACGTTTTCCGTATGTCCAGAGGGTTTAGGGATAGCTTGAGAATCTTCCTCCCCCTGGGCAATTTGCTCTGTTCTTGGGACGGCTAGGGTAGATGTAGGTGAGTATAACCCACTGGTAGTAGCAACTGCTGTAACGATTAAAACTGATAGCGCTTTCCAAGATGATTGAGACAGGGTCATTTTTGCTTAGTCAAAAAAATTTGCAATTGACTTGATTAAACCAAATCTCGCTTACTTACGGGGATATATTAGAATTTTTTTTGCTCTGCTGCAACAATCTCCAGTTTACTGGTAAGAGCTCTAGGCGATCCCTGGCTTTTTGGGAGGTTCCTATTACTCAAAGAATTGTAGGTTAACTCGATTGGGTCCTTCTACTACGATCGCTTTTTCCTGATTGCTAGAACAGGTGACAGGACCAGATAAAATCTTGATACCATGATTTTGAAATTTCTCGATCACAGCTGCAAGGTCATCGGTTTGAAAAGCGATCGCAAATAATCCTAAGTTGGGAGGCTTGGCTACCTCAGACAGGTACTCACCTTTTACAGAACAGTGGATAAACTCTAAGGGAGGGGTATTGCTTTCTGGCTGATTAATGAATGCCATTCTTGATTGGGTTCCAGCAGGCAGGTTAAGGATATCATCGATCATCCCTTCTGGTAACACCTTGTCAAAGACTTGGTTTAGCCCCAGGATATCCACATAAAACTTGGTAACCTCCTCCATATCGGCAACCAACTGAGACGAATCCAAGATAATGCCGAAATCACCTTTAATGAATGGTTTCGGTTCTGTTAAGCGTTCAATGAGTGCGATGGGAGTTTCGTTGGGACCTACCATAATCGCCTCCTTTACAGTCACGGGTACCCAATTAGGGGTGTAGGTTATCGGAGGACAAATAAACTTATAACCTTTTTCTTGAAAGTAATGGTAAGCAGCATCAACATCCCTAGCTCGAAAAGCGATCGTAAATAAACCGTAGTCGTATGTATTGGCATCGGAGCGAATAAATGTGCCGGAATTGGGTTTAAATTCAATCAGTTCTAATAAGGTTGTCTGTTCTTCGTTTTTCAGGTAAACAGCTCTACCGGTTGTTCCTTGGGGTAGGTTCCAGAGTTGCTCAATTGTTTCAGCATCAACAGGATGATCTGCCACGACAGACATGTTGATAATGTCTCGGTAAAATTCCAAAGACTCACTGAGATCACGAACGCCGATCAGAATTCGAGCAATTCCATTTTTGATCATTTTCAAACCTCACGATTTGAGCGAACCTATAGGAATTTTATTAGAGATGGGAGCAGCGTTCAAGCTAAAGCAAGGTTTAGACCACCTGTTTATCAATAGTCCTCTTTTGTCTCAACAGCAGGTATCGCAGGCATCGCATTAAGTGTTAGGTTCGATCTTGAAGTTTAATAGAGATAAGTAAATGCACTGCCTACAAAGATAGAAGTTGGGTGCTGATTATGCACATTGATTTTAAATGTTCAGGAGGGTTTGCTAATCTTCAGCTAACCTATCTTGCAGACACTGATGAGTTACCCCAAGAACTTGCCCAAGAACTCTTGAGGCTGGTAGAAAGCTCTGGTTTTTTTGAGATTCAACCAGAGCAAGTTGCTCTTAGAACATCCGGTCCCCCTGATGTCTTCTTTTATAGCCTCTCACTATCGGATGGCAGTAGACAAAAAACTTTAGCATTTAACGATGTCACTGCTCCAGGCTCATTACAGCCCTTACTAGGACGTTTACGAAGGCTGGCAATGGTTCAGTGTCGGCAAAGAAAATAAA
>JAAHGL010000156.1 GCA_010692635.1 Symploca sp. SIO2C1
AGCGGGTGTTTCCCTACGATGGTGCAAGGAAATTGTATCGATGGGCTCAAAAACCTTGGACTTTTTGGGGCAAAGAAATGATTGAAAGCCTCCTCTGGCATGGCTTCCACACTTATGCAGCAAACCCTATTTACGACACAATCTACATCTCAGGGCGAAGCATTCGGACAGAAAAACTAGGGTTTTAGAAGATAAATTATCGCCCAAATGCTTCGCCCCTACATCTAATTTTGGGTAATCACTCCAATTTATTTGTTTTTGCTCAACCTAAAACCTAAAACCTCTTAATGATGGTGATGATGGTGAGCTGATGCCTGCACCGCTGCCAACTGGGGATTGACAGTAACAGCATTTTCTGACAATAGCGCCTCAATCTGAGGATTTGCCCAATTTGCTGCCATCTTCAAGAAATCTGGAGAGTCATTAACACAAGGCATCTCAACGAAAGTAACCTGAGGACTACGTCGCTTCAGAGCATGGACGATATGATGAACATCCAGCAGAGTTTCGTGATTTTCGGTAGCAAAGCCAATGGGCATAAAAACAATAGCTGTAGCCCCCAAATCAATCAAGTTCTTGGCAGCTAACTCAGCATGAGGCTGAGTCCATTTAATCAAAGGTGTTTGGTGGTTGAGCCAACCCACAGAAATTAGAGGATACTTATGCATCAGCTTCTGTCGTACTAGCTCGTAAAGCGCCTGACTTTCATCAATGCCAGACACAAAACCTTTAGCTTCGTGGGGACAGCCGTGATTCATCAGCACAACCCCAATTTGGGAAGGTAAATGGGCTTCTGCTAAATCTGTAGCAATTTTCTCCTCTACCATCCGAGCCGTCAACTCAATGTATTCCGGCTCATTGTAGAAGGAAGGGATATAACGCAGTCCCTTAATCCAATGCTCGTTACCCTCAACCAATTTAGCTAAAGCTTTATTGACTTGTTCAACAGCAATACCGCTAGTGAAGATAGAATCAACTACCAATAGGGGATAAATCAACAATTTGTCGAAGCCTTGAGCTTTAATTTCTGTTAGGACTTGTTCTGGTAGGAAAGGAGCACAGAAGTTAAAAGCCTTGAAAACTTGGACACAATCGCCCCATTTGGCTTGCAGGTTTTTTTCAATACCCGCCCGTTGCTCCTCAAAGATTTTATTGTGGGGCGAGATAAAATTGTTGTGATCATGTCCCCACTCATGGTAATCAAAAATTGCCAAAATTTTAGCCAAGGGTGGATAAACCCAGGTGGGTACTGGTGCAAATTTGGCGGTGAGTAGATTTAAAGCTTGCTCGTTGTAGTTGGCAAAGTCTTCATAGCTTTCGACTTCACCGTAACCCATTAGCAAGACAGCAACTCTCTCATTTCCCTCAGTTGCAGTAGATGTTACTTGTTGCGTTTTTTCAGGAGTGGCAACCACTTAGTATTCCTCGCCTGGTAAAGATTCAACTGCTATAGACTGGGGCATCTTACGGATAATGAAGGAAGATGCGCTCCTGCCAATCATAGGGTAACATCCCCTATTGAGGGATGGGGGAGATGGGGAGATGGGGAGCTGCGGAGCTGCGGAGCTGGGGAAGATGGGGGACATCGGGAGATGGGGAGATAGGGAGATGAGAGAGACATTTCCAATTAGCAATTAGCCATTAGCAATTAGCAATTAGCCATTCCCAACTTCAATGCACAACAGCTTATTCCTCATTTGCCCTGGTATCCATGAACCACAGCTGACGCAGGACTTTTTAACAGGGTTGCGCTGTAGTAAGACATCCAGTGACTGGACTCATAATGTTTTAATTTTTCCCACTCAGAACTACCCAGCTTATTCAGCTGGACATATAGTGGACTTTCTACGACATCACCTTAGTGTGGAGCAGACTAGGGTAGTATTTATTAGCTTCAGTGCTGGGGTTGCTGGTGCTATTGGTGCTGCTTGGATGTGGCAGACGTTAGGAGGTAAAGTTGAGGCATTTCTCGCCATCGATGGTTGGGGTGTCCCTCTATATGGTGATTTTCCCATCCACAGACTCAGCCATGACTACTTCACCCACTGGAGTTCGAGGCTCTTGGGTGCTGGCGAAGACAGTTTCTATGCTGAGCCACCAATAGAGCATTTAGACATTTGGCGATCGCCCCATCTATGCCAAGGTTACTGGATTCACTCCGCAGCAGATGGTATACCCGAATACCGCACACACATCACTGCTGCTGAATTTATTAATCAACGACTTAATGAGTAATGAGCGTTAGAAGGCAGGAGGCAGGAGGCTCCGAGGCAGGAGGAACAAGAGTTTTCCTTACCTAAAAAGAAGTCAGAAACTCCTTATATCAAGGGATTCAGCCCCAAAGGATAGTTTCAGTCCCAGAGATAGCATTAGGCGTATGAATACATCCAATGCTATCTCTGAAGGAGAGTTTAAGTGCTGAGGCGAACTTGATCTCAGAAGAAATACTTTATATATGGGCGCACACTTCACCTATTGTAAAAAAAATGATATCAAAAAATAATAGCGATCGCAAGCAATCATCGAGATGGTGGCGTTGTAGTTGATTTGCATAAGCATGTAGAAAAAATAATCAAACCAACTATTGATAAATATCATTTATATTAAATTTAAGTTGCTTATTTAATTTATATATCTCAAAAAGTTAGAATTTTTGATTATTCAAAGAGATAGATTACCACTAAAGTAAATCTTTAGGTCTTCAGATTACTCTGTTGTGCTACGGAGTGGATGTTCTGCTTTTTTCAATTCTCAAACCATTAAATTTTATCTATGGGATTCAAAACACTATGAACTGGATCTTACGACGTTTTATTTTGGCAGTCATGGCTTTAGCCATCATAACCTTGCCTCCTTTTGCCCCGAATGTTCTTGCCGCCCCCTCTTCAACTTGTCCCCCAAATATGGTTTTTATTCCCGGAGGGGAATTCAAAATGGGGTCGGACAAACCAGAATTTATCGAAGAACTACCTGTTGAAGATATTACCGTCAGTTCATTTTGCATTGACTCCCACGAAATTACCAACGCCGAATTTACCAAATTTGTTGAAGAGACAGGTTACATTACCATAGCTGAACGTCCCCTATCAAAAGAACAATTTCCTGATTTACCAGATGAACAGCGATCGCCTGGTTCTCTCGTTTTTGAACCTCCCGCAGCAGGCATTCAACAAGTTGCTTATCTGAGTTGGTGGCATTGGGTTCCGGGGGCAAACTGGCAACATCCCTACGGCCCCGATAGTAATATTAGCGGCAAAGAAAACCATCCCGTTGTTCATATTGCCTACGAAGATGCCTTAGCCTATGCCAAGTGGGGGGGAAAACAACTTCCCACGGAAGCCCAATGGGAATACGCTGCCCGAGGCGGTTTAAAAGAGTCTACCTACACCTGGGGTCAAGAATATTCCGCCAAAAAAGCTAACACCTGGCAAGGAATTTTTCCCTTTCTAAATACCAAAGCAGATGGCTACTTGGGAACTGCTCCCGTTGGTTCGTTTAAGGCGAATGGTTACGGTTTGTATGACATGACAGGTAACGTTTGGGAATGGACAGCGGACTGGTATCGAGTTGAACGAAAGGACATGGCTCATAGCGTTAATCCAGAAGGCCCCAGCCAAGCTGAAAGTTTTGACCCCCAAAAACCTGGTGAGGGAGCAGTACATGTTATTAAGGGTGGTTCTCACCTCTGTGCGCCCAACTATTGCAGTCGCTATCGTCCTGCGGCGAGGGAGTCTCAGTCACCGGATACAGGAACTACACATATTGGCTTTCGCTTAGTGAGCAATCTGCTTTAATTAGGGCTTGCTGAATAAGTCGTAATTTTCTGGTTTTGAAGTAATAAGTAATAAGTAATAAGTAATAAGTAAAGAGTGTACTATCGCTTGCTGCACAACTCTTTGAGGCAATTAATTGAAGTGAAAGTAGCTCTTAAAAATCTGCTTACTTTTAGCTCATATTCCGAATTTAAGCGGGTGTTTCCCTACGATGGTGCAAGGTTTTTGTCTCGATGGGCTCAAAAACCTTGCACTTTCATGGGAAATCCCTGGGTGACCTTGGGGAAGACAAGTCCTATATAATGAAAAGTAACAAGGAATGAACGAGGCTAGACAGCTTGAACAATCTTAGTTTTTACCGCTTTCGGTGAATGAATTGAAATACTTCTTCAAGTTGTCCTTCTATGAAATCGGAGCCATGTCCACCTCCCTCGATCGCATCATATTGTACTGGAATGGTGTCACCGTGATACTCTACCAGAGCTTGGTAAAATAGCCTACTCTGGGATTCTGGAACAATGTCATCAGAAGTGCCGTGAGCGAGATAGAGAGGCATAATCCACTCAGACACCCGCGCTTGGGGATTATCCTTTCCTTGCCATCGTTGAGGAAAATTAGTAAAAGGGCCATAAACTGCCGTCATCAGTCGGTCTTTTGGCGTATTTTCCTGACTAAAATCTCCGGCAAGGCTGGCTCCAGCGACAAACAATCCTGGATTTTCCAGAGCGATGAGGGCAACCCCCCTACCACCAGTAGAAAATCCTAGCATAGTATTGTGCTGAGCTGATTTGAGTAGGTTGTGTCTCTGTTGAATTGTGGGAATAAATTGCTCTTTAATGAATTTGCCGCCGGGAACTGGATGCCATTTGAGTGTAGTTTCTGGGTAATAGGAACTCTCATACAGAGTTTGACCCATCTCCGGCAGTATTAAGGCGTATCCATATTGCTCAGCATATTCGACGAGAGAAGTCTTTTCTACCGAGATATTGCGGGGAACATTCCACCCAGGAAGTACTAGAAGGCAAGGGAGAATATCTTCAGAAACTTCCCCATAGTTTGCAGGAATATACAAATCATAGGGCACATTGTCCACCATCAGATTTTTATTCCAGCCTACAGTAGCATTAGTAATAACCATTGGTGTTTCCTCTGACATTGGTGTTTCCTCTGACATTGGCTTGGTTTGTGATGTCCAGGAATCTATATTTTTGGTAGGTGCTAGAGGTTCTTGAGCTAAACAACTTTCTATCAAGTTAACGAACAGAACTAAAATCCAGAAGGGCTTCAAGAACCTTAGCCAAATAGATGTTTTCATGATTATATATTTTAGTGAGGGCAGGAAACTTGGGAACAGCATCAGAGATGCTTTGTTAAAGCGGCTTTTAAAATCCGGATTCGGTATCAATTATCAATTATCAATTATCAATTATCAATTATCAATTATCAATTATCAATTATCAATTATCAATTATCAATTATCAATTATCAATTATCAATTATCAATTATCAATTATCAATTATCAATTATCGATACTAACTTGCAGTTCATAAAGGTTCCAGAAAGCTCCTCCTAAAGCAGAGAATTTGACATTCTGGACATGATTGCGTACTGCTTGTAAGGAGAGGGGATTTACGAGAAAAAACACGGGCAACTGTTCAGCAACAATTTGTTGAAATTTACCATAAATCTCTTGGCGCTTGCCCTCATCTAATTCCTGAACTCCAGCGAGGAAAAGGTTATCAATCTCTCTTTCCCAGTCAGCTGCTACCCAATCTGAGATTGGGGGTTCTCCTGGTTGAGGACCTTGATTAAATTGATGAAACGAACCCCCACTAGACCAGAATAGGAAGAGAAGGTAAGGCTCAAGATCTGAACCAGACACACCAAATGCACCGACATAACAATCCCAATCTCGACTTCGGAGCAGCTTTTTGAGTACAACGTTGAAACTGAGTACCTGTAAATCTGCTTTAATACCAATTTGGCTGAGGTCTTGTTTAATTTGCACAGCTAGATCTACCCTAGACTTCTCCTCTGATTTGACCAGGATAGTAAATTTCACCTGATTACCATCCCAATCGAGTAGCTGTTGTTGCGAGTTGTACTTAAAACCAGCGTCTAAAAGCAGTTGTTTGGCTTTTTGGGGGTCGTACTGATAGACTTTTAATCCCTCCTCAGGAGACAGGTAATAGGGACTTGTTACACTAAAGGGTGAATGTTGGAGTTCACCGAGTCCCTGATAAATATTATTTTTCATCCTTTCGCGGTCAAGAGCATAAGCAACTGCTTGCCTAAAAGCCAAGTTATTGAACCAGCGAGACTTGATAGGATCTACAAATGGCTTTCCCTGCTGATTGCGAGCTTGATTGAGATTGAAGCCGACAAATCTAGTGCCTGTTTTCGATCCACCATTGTAAATGGTATATTTACCCCGCTTTGACTCTCGCTTGAGCAACCTAAAGACTTCAGAAGTTACCTCCACACTATCAAGCTCTCCAGAGCGAAATCTCAGCAACTGGTTGTCGGTAGATTCGATTATTTGCAAAACCAGGCGCTCAATGTAGGGTTGAGGATTTCCTTGAGCATCAGAGCGCCAGTAATAGGGATTGCGTTGGAAAATCACCCGCTCTGCAGGAGTGTAGTTTACCATCCGATAAGGACCATTACCGACAATTTTTTGTGGTTCTGTGTCGGTTCCCCAAGTTGCCAGAAATTGAGGATTGCCATTAGCATCCGTAGATACTACAGAGGAGCGCAAGGTATGAGCTGGCAGAATCACTAGTCTGGCTGTATATCTGACAAAAGGAGCAAAGGGTTCAGGCAAGGTAAACTCAACTTGCCGCTCATCAAGTTTCCGCACCGAGGGAAAAGTATCAGTGTTACCAATTCGGAGAAAATCTCTATAGACAGTGGGAATTTTTGGGTTGAGGTAAATATCCTGATAAGTAAAGACTACATCATCAGCAGTCAGAGGTTGACCATCTGACCACTTTAACCCCTCCCGGAGAGTAAAGGTAATCCGCTGGCGATCAGAGGAAATTTCCCAAGACTCAGCCAGTGCTGGCTCTAAGGAGCCAGTCAGTCCATTTTCAGTAACCAATCCTTCGTAGATGAAGGAAAAAACACCGTAGGGAGATTGATTTAGGGGATAGTTAAAAGTAGACGGTTCGTCAGAGGTGGCTAAAATTAATTGAGTTCCCTTAGTTGCTTGAGTGTTCAACTGATTAGGGGAACAACCAGTAACCAGAAGCAATAGACAAGACAAGCTCAGGACAACTAGTAGACTCCACATGGTTGCAAGCTTGTAGGCTCGCTTGAGGAAGGAAGCCCAGCGCAACCCTTGTTGCTGTTGGCTTACGCTATCACATCGGAAGAGATATAGCACATTGGATGGTAAATGAAGTATAGATATCAATGATAAAACTCTTGTGGAACAGGCATCTTGCCTGTCCTTGTGTAGGCTTAGGGCGTAGCCTCTGGTAGAGAAGGGAATCGTACTAGACAAAACAGTTTCAAGCTATTAACATCAAATTATCAAATAATTTATTAACAATATTATGTTTAGCCTGAGTGATATCCATCCTCTCTCAGAATTCCAACGGGGTGCTAAAGCTTTCCTGGTAAGGCTCAAAGAAACTAAAGCACCAATGGTTCTTACTGTTAATGGCAAAGCTGCGGCAGTTGTTCAAGATGCTGAAAGCTATCAGCATCTTCTGGATAGGATTGAATTGCTTGAGTCTATTGCGGGCATCCGAAAGAGTATTGAGGAGTTTGAGCAAGGACAAGGTATTCCTTTAAAGGAAGCGTTTCAGCAGCTTCAAGAAAAATATGGTCTACCAGATTGAAATCTCTCCTTATCAGTCCAATGGTTGAAGATATTCAATTTGCCCACCCTACCATGCGATCGCACTCAAAATCTGTGATCGCATTTAAAATTGTTCCCCAAACATCATTCCTGCAAAATCTGGGATATCAGGCTGTCTACCACCGCAGCAACAAGCCCAATTTATCTCATATTTACCCCTTTCTCTCCATTGGTGAAAACTGGAATATTCCCATAAATGAGGACAGGATACCAACCCATGCTTAACTGGATTGTAGTGGATATAATCTAAATGCCTTTGCCAATCAATCTCATCTCTAATCGTATGCTCCCAAAACCGGCGCTGCCAAACATCGCTTTCTCGATGTTTACGACGGGAAAGAGAAACATTTTTAGGTAAGGAACATTTTCCCCGCAGCGCTCTGGTAAACAATACCTTTAACCGAGAGACTCGTAGAGAGTAATCTGAATCATTTGGAGGTAAAGTCCAAAGAAAATGAATATGATCCGGTAAAACCACGGCTGCAGTAATCTCAAAAGGTCTTTCAGTGCGAGTCTTTGCAAGAGCAAATCGTAAACGAGATACATTTTGGGAATCAGAGAATAGAGAGATACGGCGATAAGTTACTAAAGTCAGGAAGAATGTTCCTCCTGATACATAAGAGCGACGATATTGAGACATATTGAGGTTCATGGATTAGTTGGCAAAAATACATCCCCGTAGGGTGGGCATTGTCAAAAATATAAAACAGTGACAAGATGATTTGCTCATAATGCCCACCAGAGTCTTCTCGATAAATGTGGATTGGTGGGCAAAAAAGGGCAATTTATCAGTCCAATGGTTGAAGAGCTTCAATTTGCCCACCCTACCATGCTAAGTCTAACACCTAACACCTTTCATTCAGTTTACGCTTGAGAATGAGCAAAGTAATATCATCAAAAACCTTCTGCTCACCGATATGTTGCCGCACATCCTCAATCACTATTTGCCGAATTTCTTCAGCCGATTGTTGCCAATTTTGTTTGACTACTTCACATAAACGCTCTAATCCGTATTGCACTCCCTGGATATCTTCGGCTTCGGTAATACCATCAGTGTATAACACCACCAAATCACCAGGGTTTAGTTTAACTTTTTCTTGGGCAATAAAATCAGCAATTTCCTCATCTAAGCCAATGGGAAAACCTAAATCAATTGTATCTATCAGCTCAATTGTGCCATCGACCCGCACGACAATCATCTCTTCGTGTTGACCGCTCAAGCTCAGGCAACCATCGCTATATTCTAGCAGCGCCAACGTCATATTTTTATCAGAGTTCATGCGCTCAACGTTCTGGTAAATTGTCCGGTTGAGCACATCTAAGAATTTCACCGGATCTGTTTCATTCATTATCTGTAGAGTTCTGACTGCTGTTTGGGCCATAATCATCAGTACCCCACTTGCTAAACCATGTCCGGTGACATCTCCAATACCAATTTTTACCCGTCCATTCTGTTGCAATACATCGTAATAGTCGCCCCCTACTTCATCAGCAGGTTCCATAAATCCAGCAATATCGAGTTCTTCAATTGACTCTAGTTCTGACTCCTTTGGTAAAATCATTTGTTGCAGTTGCTTAGTCACCTCTAGCTCTGCACTCATCCGCAGATTTTCTGCTTTGAGCTTCTCATTAAGACCAGTAATTTCTTCATTAGCTTGGGCGAGTTCAGCAGTGCGTGCTTCTACTTTTTGTTCTAAGGTTTGGGCATACTCTTCTAATTGGCGATAAGAAAGCTTGAGGTTTGTCCAAAGAAGATAGCCTATACTGGTAATGGCTGACCCAGCAACAGCAAGAAGTGGGGTAAAAACTGGAATCCACCAACCTATTAAAAAAGCCCAGTAGGAAGTAATTACAATAATGATTCCTGCTAGGAAAATAGCTATTACACTCCAGCGATGACGGAGCCACATTGCACCTAAAATAGCGCTAAACCCGGACCAGAAGAAAACCCACAGCCAATTTAAAGGCTTACTAGAAGCTCGAAACATGGGACGAGCTTCTAGAGCAGCACTCAAAATCTGGCTAGTTAAATTAGCATGAATCACTACTCCTGGTGTGAGCTGGGAAGCACTGAAGAGCTTGCTAGTATAGGGGGTTCGGAACAAGTCATTGAGGCTGGGTGCCGTTGCTCCAATGAAGACGATGCGATCGCGCATTAACTCTGGAGGAATTCGGTTTTCTAGTACATCTGTCATTGAGATACTAGGAAAACTCTCTAGTTCCCCTCGATAGTTAAAGAGAATTTGATATCCTCCTGTCTCATCTTTAGTGTATTCTCCCTCTTTACCTGTCAAGGGTGTAAATATTGCTTTACCCAATCTATAGATCTTCTTTTGATCATCAATAACTTCTAGTTGAATCCCTTCTTTTTTCAAATACATTAATGCCAGTTTAGTACCGAGTCCCTCCATCAATACACCATCTTGGTTACCGACGATAACTAAACCTCGGCGGATTTTCCCATCCCGATCCAATACCATATCATTGGCAGCTACTTGCTCAAGTTCAGCTAGAGCTGGAGCGGGAGCAATTGGTTCTCCTGCAACTTTTTGTACCCCGATCGCTTCTGGGATAGAGTTAAAGACTTCTACTAATTCTTGATGTCCGGGTTCAACTGGCAGATCCCGATAAATGTCGATACCAATCCCTCTTGGCTGCTGAGCTTTAATATTACGGAGTAATTTAGCCATTACCTGATCGGACATTGGCCATTTTTTGACATGCTTAATATCCGATTCTCCAATGGTGACAATAACGATACGTTTGTCAACTGATTCTGCCGAACGTAAGTTAACGAATTGATCAAAGATTACCCATTCGAGTAAGTGGAATATACCAGCAGTGCTACCAGCAATGATTAATCCTGCTATGCTGGGAGCAATAATTAACACCCCTAGCCACTTTTGAATTCCCTGTCTTAGATTTTGTGACATTAAAAGTTGTTATTTGTTGTTTGTTATTTGTTGTTTGTTATTTGTCAATTTTTTGTCTTGCTATCACAATATAACATTAAAAATATTAGCCCTAGATTAACAAAATCCGGGGCTGTTATGTTGGTCTATTGAGGATGAAATCATCTAAAGATTGAAGAATTAAAGATATCTAATAAATCTAAAATCTAAAATCTGCAATTCTTCCATCCCCTGACTACTGCCGTGGCACAGCTAAAATGTTGTATTAGTTGTAGGTTGGGTTGAGGAACGAAACCCAACGCCAGTAACACGAATGTTGGGTTTCACTTCGTTCCACCCAACCTACAGTTTTAGTTGTGTCACGCTACTACAACTGCTCGGTAATGGGTTGAGATACGATCGCATCTAATTCAACTTGTTCTAAGAGCTCTTTCCACTCACTGACTAAGGTAGCATCATCAGGCTGGGCAAGCTTAGCTGCAACTAAGATGTTCAAAGTATCGTACCAAATGCCTTGTTTAGCATATTCGGTGGCAAGCTCGATGGAATTTAAGGCTGAATTTTGACTATCCTGGGTTAGAGACCCAACTCGTTTAACCCAACCAGTTACTCCGATATTATCTGGTCTGAGAATACCATCGGGTTCAATCGGAGCAAAGAACCACATATAGTCTATGCCAGCTTTCAGTTCTGGTGCTTCATCCGGCAGAGTAACACTGACAACTCCTCCACGACCAGAAATCTTCAGGATAGTCTGGTAGTGATGATTCCCTTGCTCATCTTGCAGGCTAAAGAATACCTCTTTTGAGGAAGTTGGAGGTAAGTACACAAAGAATGTTGGACGAGCCTCTGCTGTACGTCCGTGGTTCGTTGTCGGCAGCAAAGCAGTCATAGCTAGTACTTCATTGGTACGGGTTCCTCCCGAGATCGTATTAACTGGGACACCATCCTTTGGGGGATCAAATGATACGTCACCTCTAACACCTCCACCGACACTACTAACTGGTGCGGCATCTTGTGGAAGGGCGAAATTCACATCACCTCTAACACCTCCACCAACACTGCTTTGTGGCCCTACATCTCCTGGAGCTAAGAATTGAACATTCCCTCTAACACCTCCCCCTACGCTCCTTTCCGGTGCAATATCCCCTGGAGCTTGAAATCGTATGCGGATGAGGGAATTACTCGGTAAAGTTTCCCCTTCCCCTGTCGGTTTAGGACTTGCCTGTACCGAATATAAGCTACTTCCCAGCACAAGGGTACTTGTAAGGGTAGCTGATAAGAGGGCAGGGAAAATGGAGCGGTTGGCTTTTTTCATGATTGAGAACTCCATTATAGTAAGAGTTGTAGATACCTTCTAAGTAGTTACACCTAATTTAAATTTCTTTTTGATACCTTACCAACATATTAGAGCCAATTCCCCACTAATACAAAAGATGCCCAAAAATAGGGATGATTATATTTGACATCCCTCAATAGAGTGAGTTGAGCTTGCCGCAGAGCTTCTGCTTTAGTCATTGGAGGATTTGTCTGAGTGAGCTGGCGGTAAAACTCACTCATTAGATCAGCAGTAGATTCGTCATGAACTGACCAGAGGCTTGCCATTGTACTACGAGCCCCTGATCTTAGTGCAAATCCTGCTAATCCCAAAGTAGCCCTCTTATCTCCTGCAGCTGTTTGGCAGGCACTGAGGACTAGCAATTCGATCGGTTTGAGAATTCCTAACCTTCTCTTCTCAAATAATACATCGAAGTCTTTGACACCGATCCGCTCATCCCAAGTTAGGAGAAAGGTTTCTTCTGGGTTAGAACTAAATTGGCCATGAGTAGCTAGGTGAACTATAGGGAAAGGTATGCCATTAATCTGCTTTTCAAAGGCGGTGCGGGTAAAATCTTGATTGAGTAGTATCTGGGAATTCACCTCAGAAGCAATTTCTTTGACTTCTTCTTCAACTGCTGGCAATTCAGCAAAGCCTTGGCGAGCCTTAGTTAAACCAGCAGTTAAGACACTGAGTTCTTCCCGTTCTAATCCTTGGGGAAATAGCTGTAATCCAGGACTCAGAGCAATACTATATTTTTCGATAAGATACTGCTTACCATCGTAGAGAGCAGCGATTGGTAAATTGCGCAGGAAGCCATCTGGCACAAATACTATAGTTTGGATACCACTGTTAGCTAAATCGGCTTCAGCAGGGCGAATCAACCAATCATAAACTTGTTCAGCAAGGCGCAAACGTTGCTGACTCGAATAACCAGGGTAGAGGGAGGAGTAAAGTTGTTGCAGGACATTTTCAACTTTCTGCTCTGGTAGTTGGGTGCCGTAGTGGCGTAGGGGTTGATTGGGTAGGGAGAGAATAACTTCTAGGCGTGAAGCGGAACTATCTCCAAGGGAGTCTTGCAAAATAATCGGATAGATGACTGCTGCTTGAGTATCAATTTCATCAAGAATTACTGGCTTAGTGTCTAAGCAAGCATCCCTAAAAAAGTTGTCTAGTTCAGCTAATTGCAAGGCTTCAATCACTTCACGAGCTTGCTTAAGGTTAGCTTGACTGGCGTCTTTTGCTTGTCCTTTAGTAAGAGTGGGTTGTAATAGCAGACTTACAAGTTCCCGATAAACGGGTTCTACACTTTCGGTAAAGTTAAACTGCACATCAGGATTAACTGCGACTAAATCACTCCGCAGAGATTGCAGATGCTCAAAGGCTCCCTGATAAGCTGCAATTGCTCCAGTAATATCTCCCTGTTGTTTAAGGATACGACCCAACTGCCAAGCCCCACGAGCTGTAATATCATTAGCCTCAATACCTTGGGCAATCTGTAAGGCTTGCTCTGTCAAAGTTTGGGCATCTTGCCACTGGTGAGTTTGTTCGTAAAGTTTTCCCAGTTGAGTTAGAGCGTAGGCTTCGGCACGGGAGTCTTCTATTTCTCTAGCTTGTTGGACTGCGATTGCTAATAATTTAGCAATTTCTGGGGAATTGGGAATTGGGAATTGTCTCCACGTCTCCGCGTCTCCCCATCTCCCCATCTCCCCATCTCCCCATTTCCTCCGTTGCATCAAACTCTGGGCTAGATTCACTCTGGCGTAAATGGAGGCTCTACTGGGGGAGAGTTGGGAGAGGTTGGATTCGATTTGTGGGATTAAGGAGAGTGCAGTTTGCCACTGTTGGGTTTGTGCTAACAGACTCAGTTGATTGAGTTGGGCTTGTAGGATGGCAATGGGGGTTTGTGCCAAATTTGCTGCTTCTTGATAGTATTCCCAGGCTACGTCATATTGCTGTAAGTCTCTGGCAATATTACCGATCCCTAAGAGAGTAGCACTGCTTTTACAACTGGTATTGAGTTGCTGGCTAATTCCCCAACTTTGCTCTAAGATTGCTTTGGATTGCAGTAAATCACCAGTGGTTTGTAGGGCAATACCCAAACTCCGCAATCCATCAGCTTTAAGTACAGAGTCTGGTTGAGCTTGCAGTTCTTCTACTAGTTTGTTTAAAAGTTCATTGGCTCGTCGATACTGCCCCAAGGTTTGCAGTGCTTGAGCTTGGTTAATCCGGCTTCCTAGCTTCCCAATTTCATTGTCAGTGCGAGTGTAGTTAGCTTCTGCTTGCTTCCAAGTTGCTAGGGCAGTTTCTGTTTGTCCTCTTGCTAGTTGGAGACTACCCTCAGTATTTAAGGCTTGAGCTAAAATGGCAACACCTCTTGGTTCAAGCTCCTCAAAACTTTGTAGCAACTTCAAGCTTGTCTCGATCGCTTGTTGAGCTTGCTTCCCTTGTCCCAAATCCTGATAGGCTAAAGATAGGTAATTGAGAGCTTGAGCTTGGTTAAGAATAGTTCCCTGAGCTTCATAAATTTGAGCTGCCTGTTGCCAGAGATTTGCTGCAGCTAAGAACTGTCCTGCCTGGTAAAACTCTTTTCCTTGTTGTAGGAGTTGTGCAGGGGTTGACGACTGCTGGGCTAATTCATCTTGGTTGGGGAAATTTGCTAAGGAATTGATTATTGGCGAAAATTCTCTTCCCTCCTGCCTCCTGCCCTCTGCCTCCTGCCTTGTTTCTTCAGAGGCTATACTAATTGGGGATTGGGCAACTGCCGGAACAACGGTTGTTACGAATAACAGACTCAACAGGAATAAACTGGGCAAAAACCATAAGTTTTTTTTGCCTTTTGGGAATATGCTTGCCTTCAAAAAGTCCACTAGCCATACCCCCTACAAAGTTTGCGATGAGTTTCCCTGATGCTGGAGGCAATCCTACTTGTTCAAGGTTTAATAGACACGACCCTGCGATCGCTAATAATATCAAATCCCGCACTGATATCATATCCGGTTGAATACTTATCGTTAAGGCTGACGCGGGGACGCGGATAAGTTTTTATCGCAAGTGATTAGGCGGACATGGTATGAAAAGTTATGTTCCACATTGTAGAGACGTTGCATGCAAGGTCTCTACAGGGTTTTTGCTTTCTTCCCTTGGAACCTCCTGTTCCCCTCCTTGGAGGGGTTAGGGGTGGGTTGGTGCCTCCTGCCTTCTGCCTTCTTCTGCTACTGTTAGCCGCAACTCTTTGAATGTCGGGGATCTGATTTCATCAAGAGCAGAAAACTCGGTTGTATCGTAGAAACCTTTAATCAGTTCGCAAATAGTTATTTTACCTGCCAGGGGATCAACAATCCAATATTCAGGAATACCTAAGACAGTGTATTCGGAGCGTTTTGCTCGGTAGTCAACGATTTTTGTTGACTTACTCACTACTTCGACAACTAGTAATGGTGGTGGTTCATTAAGGGTAATGATGGCTTCTTGCTTAGAGCGAAGTTGTTGCCATTGCTCTATTGGCAAGACTGTCACATCAGGAATGCGACATGTATCCCATCGTCCCCTTTGAGGCGACTGAATACCAACAGTCATCTGTTTGGCTGTCCAAGGAAGTCCTACCCGTTTAATTTCTACTGTGAACTCGTCATGGAGGAACTCAGCAAGATCTGAGTGTAACCCACTACCAAGACTCATTGGGATTAGCTCGCCATTAACCAGTTCATAGAGAGTATCGGTTCCATTCTCATAGTTTAGGTATTCTGAAAGGGTTAGCCGCCCGAGCGCAGTTACCATCTTTATTATCTATCGCTATGGCACTCGCAATACAATCCCCATCTTAAAAGCTTTTTGTTAGTTGTGCCACGAATCACGATAGTTGTCCGACAATTTCACAGTGGTTTAGGATGCGTAGCACAACAATGTTCTGAGAAATATTGAAAAATTGTAAGTATCAGGAAATTATCTCCTGTTCACAAAAAATGTACAATTTTCACCAAATCTCAGAAATGAACAAGGACATTATACAAGACACAGCCCTGATCGAACCCAATTGTTACAGCAATTCTATTTACCTTTCATTAACCCTTGCCATACCAGAAACAAACCAAAAGTAATTAGAGGCATAACAGCTCTAGGTTCGGGTATAGGTTCGCTTTCTGATTGCTCACTATTTTGTTGTTGAGCAGTCGCAAGTATTAGTGTCTTCAAATAGCTGTCAGGTTGGTTTGAACTGCTTGGTTTAGGGCTATTCGAGGAAATGAATGTTTTGGCTGGGTTCAAGCTACTTACAGAATTTTGCTCTTGCTCTTCCGAGCTCTTCAAGAAACTGAATGTTTTGGCTGGGTTCAAGCTGCTGACAGGATTTTGCTCCTGCTCTTCCGAGGTCTTCAGGAAACTGAATGTTTTGGATGGGTTCAAGCTGCTGACAGGATTTTGCTCCTGCTCTTCCGAGGTCTTCAGAAAACTGAATGTTTTGGCTGGGTTCAAGCTGCTGACAGGATTTTGCTCCTGCTCTTCCGAGGTCTTGAAACTGAATGTTTTGGCTGGGTTCAAGCTACTTACAGGATTTTGCTCCTGCTCTTCCGAGCTCTTGAAACTGAATGTTTTGGCTGGGTTCAAGATACTTATCGGATTTTGCTCCTGCTCTTCCGAGGTCTTGAAACTGAATGTTTTGGATGGGTTCAAGCTACTTATCGGATTTTGCTCCTGCTCTTCCGAGCTCTTCGATAAACCTGATTGTTGTGGTGGTTTCGAGCTGGGTGAATAATTTAAATTGTTCTCCTGTGATGTATGCGAAGAACTCGAGTCATTTGATTGATTCAACCTAACTGAGGAAGTCGAATTGTTTTGCTCTAACTTATTTGAAGAATTGGAGTCTTTTGATTGGTTCAAAGTACTTGACGAATGAGAGTTATTTTCTTGTGAACTGTCCCCGTAGTTCGTATTGTTGTTGTTGTCACCATTAGTGTTGTTATCACCATTAATAATAGTGCCACTGTTCCCATTGTTGTCACCATTAATAATAGTGCCACTGTTCCCATCAATAGTAGCATTAGGCGAATCAACTGTAATCTCATTGGGAGGACTTGAAGAATCTGGAGGTGAACCAAATAACTTATCTAAATTAAAAGCATCATAAACA
>JAAHGL010000157.1 GCA_010692635.1 Symploca sp. SIO2C1
TGGGCAAGAAGCTTTAGTTGGTATTCAACAATTGATAATTAACAATGGATAATTAACAATGGATAATTAACAATGGATAATTCATAATTACCTCTCCTTGAAAGAAGAGGATTGAACTTGAGGAAAATATTTTTTTTTATTTTCTTCATAAATCAAGAGGTCTTAGACCAAATTAACCAATTATCAATTATCAATCATCAATTATCAATCATCAATTATCAATTATCAATTATCAATTATCCATTATCCATTATCCATTATCCATTAGCTGTAGTGATAGGTTTGAATTCTGAACTGCTGCTTCCATTAAAGAACTTGTTCGACAAACTTCGATAGCCAGTTGAGTAAGTTTAACTCATGTAAAATAACTTGCCGTGCCTCAGCAATCGCCGCTTTTGCTTCCTGCCAAGCATCAGGGGTTGACGTAACTTCTTTAAGATAAGCGATACCCTTTTCATCCCTGCTTGGTAACCTCAAAAAGCTTCCTGGAGGTAGTAATTTATCGGCAGCAGGACCACCATAATAGATAGGTAAACACCAAGCTAGCAGAGCATCCCATAACTTTTCGCTCACATACCACTCATTCTCAGCATAGTTTTCGATCGCTAAGTTGTAGTAGTAAGGAGCCATAACATTCCACTTATTAGCTACTTTACCGTATGCGCCTGCCCAGTCTGGCAAATCACGCCCATAAAGGTCAAATTCTAGCTCACTCTCTGTTAAAAGTTCCAAAAAACCTAAACGCTGACGGTGATTCTGAGTTCGAGCAATACCAGAAGTAACCCAGCAACAGGAGCGATTCTTTTCTGGTACTCCCATTTCATTTAAGTCTCGAAATGAATTATTGTGATACCAAATAGCAGGCATATAATCAGGAGTAGGGGCAAACTCATCAGGACCAGAAACATAGCCACAGTATTTTTGAGCTTGCTGATATGCTTTGATCCTTTGCTGTTGCATTTTTTGGAAAGGAGGTTCTCTTACTAGAGCAATGATTCGTTCCTTAGGAACTCCTCGCAATCTAGCTTGCAGACTGGGTTTACTTGGCTGTGGTTGCTGACGAAATTGACTTAATAAACTGCTAAATGGTTGCTTTTGAGGAGGTGAGCTCTCAAATTCGTGAAAGTTGTATAGTAGTAGAAAATCTGGCTTGGCAGCAGATGCCATCAATTGTATGTTACCCCAAACTCCAAGAGGGTGTGGGGTTTGTTTCCATGACCAATCAACGGGACTTGGCTTAAGTCCTTGATAACTACTAATCATCCCCACAATTTTTCGATCCATAATCTTCATTCAATCTGGTAACCTACCCGTTCTCAATTCTAAATTCTAAATTCTAAAAGCGTTGAGAACCCCGACTTCTTCAAGAAGTCGGGGTTCTGAGGATTTAGCGATTGCCGACAGCAGCGCTTCGCGATTGCCGACAGCAGCGCTTCGCGATCGCAATTCCTGGTAAATTATTACCCTGTAGGGGCGGGTTCACCAACCCTTTTACATATCTACCAATCAATAATGTAAACCTGCCCCGGTAATCACCACAGCAAATTGTGTAGGGTGCGTTAGGCGCATACTTGCTCAAAATAACGGAAAATTTCAACTTTTGCGCCGTAACGCACCTTGATTTGTGGTTTGGTGCGTTACGCTTCGCTAACAGCACCCTACAGATCTGATACCGTAGGCGATCGCCTGCGTGGGTGTAGAATGAAGTAATGGCTGCTAAAGATCTATTCCATGAGGCCGTAAAACAAGCACTTCTAAAAGACGATTGGAGCATCACGGCAGATCCTCTAAAAATTAAAATTGAGGGAGTGAAGTTTGAGATAGACTTGGCAGCAGAGAAAGTTATAGCAGCTCAAAAAGCAGAACGAAAAATAGCAGTTGAAATAAAAAGTTTCCTCAATACTTCGGCAATTACCGATTTTCATGCTGCACTAGGTCAATTTTTAAACTATCGTCTAGCATTACAAATACTCGAATCAGATAGAATACTTTATCTAGCAGTTCCTCTTGATACATTTGAATCATTTTTCCAAGAAAAATTCACTCAAGAAGCAGTCAAGTTTTATCAAGTAAAATTGATCGTCTACGATCCAGTTGAGGAGGTAGTCATCGCATGGATAAATTAGAAAAATACCGATTAATAATCCGCCAACTCTTAAATAGTCATGCTACGTTAGAAGCGAATAAAAAAGAAGAGGAGATTGAGTGTCAACTGATTTTTGACACAGAACATGACCATTATCAACTTCTAGATATCGGCTGGGATGGACTCAAACGAGTTTATAACTGTTCGATCCATTTCGATATCAAAGATGGCAAAATTTGGATTCAGCGAAATATGACAGAAGCTGATTTGGCGCAAGATCTAGTAGAAATGGGTATAACAAAAGAAGATATTATTCTCGGTTTACATCCAAGTTATAAGCGTCCCTACACAGGCTACGGAGTTGCTTAGTGGATTGCCATAGGCAGCGCTTACGCGATTGCCGACAGCAGCGCTTACGCGATCGCAAATTCTGATTCGAGGTAAATTGTTATCCTGTAGGGGCGGGTTCACCAACCCTTTTACACATCTACCAGTCAATCATGTAAACCTGCCCCGATAATCACCACAGCAAATTTTGTAGGGTGAGTTAGGCGCATACTTGCTCAAAATAAGGGAAAATTTCAACTTTTGCGCCGTAACGCACCTTGATTTGTGGTTTGGTGCGTTACGCTTCGCTAACAGCACCCTACAGATCTGGTAAATTGTTACCCTGTAGGGGAGAAGCATTTGGGCGATAATTTCACAACCAAGATTAAGATGTAGTCTATCCAAATGCTTCGCCCTAACCCTTAACGCACTGAGGGAGAAGCATTCAGATACTATTCGCTGCGATTGAGAACCCCGACTTATTGAAGAAGTCGGGGTTCTGGGGATTTAGCGATTGCAATTCTATTCCTGGTAAATTGTTATCCTGCAAGGGCGGGTTTAGCTAAGTTATCGTATTGTTGTCTGACTCTTAGGGGTTTGACCCCCTCTAGCTCCCCCTTAGTAAGGGGGAGGACAAGAGTTTCCCCCCTTACCAAGGGGGATGAAGGGGGTTCAGGCAGACTCCATTACCTATTTACCGAGATTTGTATATACGTTAACCTACCAATTCTAAAACTGTAGGTTGGGTTTCACTATCGTTCAACCCAACATTCGTGTTACTGGTGTTGGGTTTCGTTCCTCAACCCAACCTACAACTAATACACCATTCTAGGTGTGTCACGCCACTACAATACCTGCCTGCCTACTCATTACTCATTACTCAAGCCATGAGCGATCGCAAACCAAACTTTCTCCCCTTCTGCCTCGGAGCCTTTTGCCTTCTTTCCTGGCAGCCAGCTCAAGCACAGTTAGTACCAGATCATACTTTAGATCCAGAAGGTTCGGTCGTTGTGCCGATTGAAGCCTTGATTGATGAAATTAGGGGAGGAGCAGCCAGAGGAAGTAATTTGTTCCACAGTTTCCTGGAATTTAATGTGGGGGATGGAAGGAGTGTCTATTTTGCCAATCCCGTTGGTATTGAGAATATCCTAACTCGTGTTACCGGGAGCAATGCTTCCGATATTTTGGGTAGGTTGGGGGTAGCTGGTGGTGCAAATTTGTGGCTGATTAATCCCAATGGGATTAATTTTGGCCCTAATTCCAGTTTGGATGTGAGTGGTTCTTTTATTGCTAGTACGGCTGATGGTATTCAGTTGGGGGAGGATGGGGTATTTAGTGCGACTAATCCCCAGAATAATCAGTTACTCAATGTGCAACCAGGAGCACTGTTTCATCAGGCTTGGGCAAACCATCAAGCCCAAATTAATCATCAAGGGGATTTAGCTGTCGGTCAAGGGGAAACTCTGAGGTTGCAAAGTGGTACGGTAACTATGACTGGTTCCCTGACAGCACCCGGAGGCAGGGTGGAGGTGTTGGGGCATCGAGTGGGTTTGTTGGATGATGCTGGGATAGATGTGTCTTCGGCAACGGGTGGCGGTACGGTGTTGATTGGGGGTGATTATCAGGGGGGTGAAGATGCCCTCATCCCCCAGCCCCTTCTCCCAACTTTGGGAGAAGGGGAGCAAGAAGTCTTTCCCTTAGATTCAGGAGAAGAGGGGCAAGTATTCAAAGTCCCTCTCCCAGAATTGGGAGAGGGATTTAGGGTGAGGGCAAATGCGACTCATACTTACATTGGCCCTGATGTGACGATTAACGCCGATGCGGGTAATGGTAAGTTATCGTATCATTGCCCAGTTTCGGGCTAACCCGCCCTTACAGATCCGGTAAGACAAGGGAGACAAGGAAGCAATTAGCCATTAGCCATTAGCCATTAGCCATTAGCCATTAGCCATTAACAATTAGCCATTAGCCATTAACAATTAGCAATTCCCAATTTCCTGCAACATCAGCTCAACTAACAGACTGCAAGTCAAATTCATATGCACCAGCAATGGCTATGCGAGTAGTTCCATTGTTAACTGCTTTGCAAAATACCTCGTAATCTGAGCCATTAGATTTCACCTGGAACTTACCAACATTACCTGTTGGTGGCATTCCAACTAACTTCACTTCACTACTACTTTGGAAGTATTTCCAAAACCTATTATTTAGGCATTTTATTACGGTAAAACTGCCATTGGGGTCAATATCAAATTTTTGATTTGAGTCGTCGCATTGATTTTCTTGGGTGAAGCCGCTAGTTGAACCTGCCAAAACTTTGGTGTCGCCGGACACTTTCATAAAATAATCGGTCATGATAATCCTCCTTATTTAGGTGTTAGGTATTAGGTATTAGGTGTTAGGTCGATTGATGTTCAACTTGAGTGATGTTGCACTAGCTCTATCTTGACTTCAAACCTAAAACTTTGATGATTGCAGCTTTTTGTGAGCTACTGAATTTTTGTGGTTGTGCTTGATTTTGAGATGCACTCCAGTGGTAGTGCTTGTCTTCATGATTTATTATCTACCTAATCTTATTATTTAGGTGGATAATTTTCATTTTTTTTTACAAAAAGGAAAATGTGTAGAAATAGTGAAATTTTTCCAAGCTCTACTGTTGGAACAAACAGGAAGTTGTGTAGACATAATGAAGTTGTAAAAGTGAGCTTATTGGAGATTAACCGGGAATTGCAGAGCCGTGGGGATTTAGGGTTGGGTTCTAGTAATAGGGAATTTAGTTTGTTAAAAAGTTTATGGTGTAAAACGTATTATGAGTTACATTTGTGACTATCAGATAACCCCGGCTTGTTCAATAAATAGGGGTTTTTAGTAGTGTTGATTCTAGATTTATCTTTCACCAAGATGATTTTTGACCTGCACAAATGTGGAGCTAAAATATTGCTATTCGC
Organism: Symploca sp. SIO2C1; assembly: GCA_010692635.1. Taxonomy (GTDB): domain Bacteria; phylum Cyanobacteriota; class Cyanobacteriia; order Cyanobacteriales; family Coleofasciculaceae; genus Caldora. Next base: position 5,362 of record JAAHGL010000157.1, read on the forward strand.
TGCGATTGAGAACCCCGACTTCTTCAATAAGTCGGGGTTCTGGGGATGTGGGGGTTTTACAGGGATTATGCTATTACATAGGCAAAGATTTTCCCTAAATCCGGTAACCTACCCATTCTTAATTCTTCATGAGCGATCGCAAAACAAACTTTCTCCCCTTCCGCCTTCTGTTCCCCTCCTTCGAGGGGTTAGGGGTGGGTATTGCCTTCTGCCTTTTCACTTGGCAGCCAGCTCAAGCCCAACTAATACCAGATCATACTTTAGATCCAGAAGGTTCGGTAGTTGTACCGATTGAAGCCTTAATTGATGAAATTCGGGGAGGAGCTGCCAGGGGAAGTAATTTGTTTCACAGTTTCCTGGAATTTAATGTGGGGGATGGCAGGAGTGTCTATTTTGCCAATCCGGTTGGTATTGAGAATATTTTGACTCGTGTTACCGGGAGTAATGCTTCGGATATTTTGGGTAGGTTGGGGGTAGCTGGTGATGCGAATTTGTGGCTGATTAATCCTAATGGGATTAATTTTGGGCCTAATTCCAGCTTGGATGTGAGTGGTTCTTTTATTGCTAGTACTGCCGATGGCATTCAGTTAGGGGAGGATGGGGTATTTAGTGCCACTCATCCCCAGGATAGTCAGTTACTCAACGTGCAACCAGGGGCACTGTTTCATCAAGCTTGGGCAAACCATCAAGCCGAGATTAATCATCAAGGGGATTTGGCTGTTGGTCAAGGGGAAACTCTGAGGTTGCAAAGTGGTACGGTGACGATGACTGGTTCCCTGACAGCACCCGGAGGCAGGGTGGAGGTGTTGGGGCATCGAGTGGGTTTGTTGGATGATGCTGGGATAGATGTGTCTGAAGGCAGGAGGCAGGAGGCAGAGGGCAGAGGATTTACACCGACAACGGGTGTTGGTACGGTGTTGATTGGCGGGGATTATCAGGGGGGTGAGCAAAATTTTGGCTCGAATTTCAATTCACCGCGTCTCCGCGTCTCCGCGTCTCCGCGTCTGCTTACTGGCACACCCAATGCGACTCATACCTATATTGGCCCAAATGTGACGATTAACGCTGATGGCTTAACTAATGGTGATGGCGGTAGGGTAATTGTTTGGGCTGATGAAATTACTCGGTTTTATGGCAATATTAGCGCTCGTGGTGGCTCGGAATCTGGGGATGGCGGTTTTGTTGAAGTTTCTGGCAAGGAGCAGCTGGTATTTCGCGGTAAGGTAGATACGGATTCCGATACAGGTAATATTGGTACTTTACTCCTCGACCCCGCAAATATTGAAATTAGAACCGGCTATGCTGATGGGGATGATAATGGAGCTGATGCCTATGCTTTTGGTAATAATGCTGCTGGGGATAACGGTGAAGTCGCAGCAGGAGATATCGCTCCCACGGTTATCTACGAGTCAGAACTAGAAGCACAAGCTGCTAATAGCAACATTATCTTACAAGCAACCAACGATATTACCATCCAAGACCTCGATGATAACTACTTATATTTAGCTGGTGGCCCCGGTGCCATTGAATTGACTGCCGATGCTGATAATGATGGTACTGGCGACTTTACGATGGAGGATACAGGAGATACCATTACGACTTATGGCAGGGATATTACTATTTCCGGAGCCAATTTGACTCTGGGTAATCTCAACTCTGCTGCTTATGGTTATGAAGGAGGAGCGATTACTCTTGATGCCAGTGCGGATATTTCCGTAGGTAGCCTCAACTCCTTCTCTTACTCCTATTATGATTCCGGTGCAGGGGGAGCCATTACCCTGGATGCAGGAGGGGAGATTGAGGTAACAGGAAATATATTCTCCTTCTCCTATTCATCTTACGGTGATGCTGGTGAGGGGGGAGCCATTACTCTCCAGGCTGGTGATGATATCTTTACAAATGACCTAATATTCTCTTCCTCTTTATCTCTCAGTGGAGATGCAGGAACAGGAGGTGCGATTACTCTGGATGCCGGGGGTGATATTCAAACAGCAGAACAACTAAACTCTGAATCTAGCTCTTATGAAGGAGATGGAGGAATAGGAGGCCCGATTACCCTTACGGCAGGAGGCGACATTCAAACAACTCGCCTAATATCTAACTCTACCTCGAGTAATAGCAATGCGGGAACAGGAGGAGCAATTACTCTAGATGCTGGTGGCAGAATTTCTACAGAGCGAATACGCTCTCGCTCTCGCTCGGAGTTTGGGCAAGCAGGGGATGGAGGTAAAATTACTATCACAGCCGTTGGTGATATTGAAACCGGTGAACTAGAATCGTTCTCTGAGTTTGATCTAGGTGATACAACTCCCACCTTAGTAGGTTCTGGTGGAGATATTGAGGTAGTAAGTAACGCTGGATCAATCAGTACAGAAAGTATCCGCTCTGATGGCAATGATGGCAGGGGCAACATTATCCTTGATGCTAACAGTAACAATGGTATTACGATCAGACCTGCTGATGATTTTGTGCGACCTAAAATTGATGCCTCTGGTACTGGTAATGGGGGAAATATTACCCTAATTAACCGCACTGGAGGGATTAATTTAGAAGATACAGAGATTGTCAGCGATACCTTTCTCGCAGGTAGGGGTGGGGAAATCCGGTTTGAGGCGGAGTCAGTTAACTTAACTGGTACAGATGTCAGTACTGCTGCTGTTGTCGGAGATGTGGAGCAAGCAGGTAACATCTTCATTCAAACTGAGGATTTATTGCTGGATGATACCAGCCTTGCTACTTCGGTAGAACCAGGAGCAGGGGGTACGGGTGGAGAGATTGAGATTGCAGCAGGAAACGTAACTCTTACTAATGCCTCCTTTATTGATACTGCTACTTTTAGTGGAGGAGATGCCGGTAATGTCTTGATTAATGCTGAAAGTATCTCCTTAGATAACAACAGCAATATTTTTAGTACCACTTCCGCCGGAGGTAATGCAGGCAACGTAACCTTAGCTGCCACTGGAGCTATTTCCCTCAGTAACCGCAGCAACTTGAGTACGGCTGTTGATGCTCGAGCTACAGGTACAGGGGGAGAAGTTAGTTTGACAGCTGACTCCCTCAGCATTACGGGAGGTTCCCAAGTACAAGCCTTGACGCGGGGAATCGGAGATTCTGGCAAGGTAACTCTGGATGTGAATGATGCAATTACCATCTCTGGCATTGAAGATGGCTTTGCTAGTGGCGTGTTTACTTCTACTCAGGCTGCCGATAGTGGTTTAGGAGGCGCGATCGCAGTAAACACTGGTAATCTATTAGTCTCCGAAGGAGGAGTTTTAAGTGCTCAGACTTCTAGTATTAATGACGGCGGTGAGATCAATATCAATGCCGATACCGTGGAGTTAAGGAATGGGGGACAGCTACTCACCAATGCTTTTAGTAGCGGTAATGCTGGTGATATTCATGTCAATGCCAACCAAAGTGTTCTGATTACTGGCACTAACTCCAATTCTGGAGGTTCTCCTCCCCCGGTACCCAGAGAAGTGGTTTTTACTAGGAACCAAGGTTCCCAAGCGGAAGTAGAACCCAATGACTCTTTCGCTCAAACGATGGTACTCAGTGATGATCTATTTTCTTTGAGTACCGATGATGCTGCTATTCCTGATGTTACCTTATCCGATCGCCTCCCCTATGTCTCCGTTGCTGGTACAGGTTCAGATCCTCGTACAGTTGATTACTATTCCTTTGAAGTAGTAGCAGGAACTCGGGGGTTTTTTGATATTGATAATGGTGTTAATGGTAACGATCCTGATAATGATCCAGGCAATATAGATTCAGCACTCTCTCTTTTTGATAGGGATGGCAACCTACTAACCTCGTCTACACAAGCAGGAAGAGCAAGTACTTTACTAGGTGCAGGGGGTAGTACAGATAGCAATGATGCCTATCTTCAGTTTACCTTTAGGGAGTCTGGTACTTACTTCCTCAAAGTTACCCGGGATGTGGATATAGAAGATGTGATAGATGATAATTTCAACGCTCGCATCCCGGCTCCTAGTACTTACACCCTCCAAGTATCCCTAGGAAACCCCAATTTTGCTGGTAATGTAGTTGATACTAGTGCTGCTAGTGGTATGTTTGCTCAAACGGAAGGTGCTGGAGTTGCTGGCAATGTGACGATTAATACCCCCCAGTTAACTATTGAAGATGAAGGTATTATTTCCGCTACTACTGCTGGTACAGGTAGTGCTGGCAGTATAAGTATAGAAGAAGCCAACTCAGTTTTACTCGACAATGGCTTTATCTCCACTACTGTTGAGCAGGGTGCGATACTCCCTAATACGGCTCCTGCGAGTAATATTGAGATTGCAACCAACCAGCTAGACTTAATTAATGGCTCTTCTATCTCTTCGGCTACCGCCGGTGTTGGTAATGCTGGTGATGTGAGGATTATTAATAGCGATCGCGTTTCTATAGATAATAGTACCGTTTCTTCGGCTGTCGCATCTTCGGGAATCGGTCAAGGAGGTAACGTCAGCTTCAATACTAATATCTTCTCCCTCACCAATAATGGAACTATCTCCTCCGCTACTGCTGGTATGGGAGATGCGGGTAAGGTAGAGATTACTGCTAGCGATCGCGTTTCTATAGATAATAGTACCGTTTCTTCGGCTGTCCAATCTTCGGGAATTGGTCAAGGAGGTAACGTCAGCTTCGATACTAATACCTTCTCCCTCACCAATAATGGAACTATTTCCTCAGCTACTGCTGGTATGGGAGATGCGGGTAAGGTAGAAATTACGGCTAGCGATCGCATTTCTGTAGATAATAGTACCGTCTCTTCGGCTGTCGCATCTTCAGGAATTGGTCAAGGGGGTAATGTTAACTTCAATACTAATACCTTCTCCCTAACTAACAATGGAACTATCTCCTCCGCTACTGCTGGTATGGGAGATGCGGGTAAGGTAGAAATTACGGCTAGCGATCGCATTTCTGTAGATAATAGTACCGTCTCTTCGGCTGTCGCATCTTCGGGAATAGGTCAAGGGGGTAATGTTAACTTCAATACTAATACCTTCTCCCTCACCAATAATGGAACTATCTCCTCCGCTACCGCTGGTATGGGAAATGCTGGGAAAGTGGAGGTTAATGCTCGCGATCGCGTATTTCTCCATAACAGTACCATTTCTTCAGCTACCGCTGGTAGGGGAAATGCTGGGGAAGTAAATCTTACTGCTAGCGGACGCATAGCGATCGATAATAGTTTAGTCTCCGCAGCCGTCGAAAACTCTGCCCAAGGCAATAGCAGTAACATCAATATCACCGCTCCTACGGTTGAAGTAACCAACGGTGCCAGGATCTCCACTGCTACTGACGGACAAGGAGCAGCCGGTAGCATTATCGTCAACGCCAATCGCTTTGCTGCAACTAATGGAGGGCAACTACTTTCCACTACCTCCAGCGCCTTTGATGCCGGGAACATTAACCTCCTGATAACCGATGATATTACTCTAACAGGAGCAGGTACTGGACTATTTGCCAACACTACCCCCGGTTCCACAGGTAATGGTGGTAGTATTTTCATCGATCCCATAACCATGAGCATTGCGGATGGTGCCAGGATAGTCGTGGATAGCCAAGGGGAAGGCACAGGAGGAAGCATTAATATTACTGCCAACTCCCTTAACCTAGATCATGGTGCCATCACTGCCGAAGCCTTCAGTAACGACGGCGGCAACATTTCCTTAGACGTAGCCAACAACCTCCTACTACGCAACAATAGCCTCATCAGCGCCACCGCAGGTATCGGCAGTAGTTTTGGTAATGGAGGTAATATTAATATTGCTGCTCAATTCGTCATTGGGGTACCCAGCGAAAATAGCGACATCATTGCTAATGCTTTCCTTGGCAATGGGGGTAGAATCGAAATTACCACTAATGCCATCTTAGGATTAGAGTTCCGAGAGCGACTCACTCCCCTAAGCGACATCACCGCCTCATCCGAATTCGGTACCGATGGCGTCTTCATCTTAAACCTCCTCAGTTTTGACGCCACTCAAGGATTAAACGAGTTACCTCGTATATTAGTAGATGTAGAAAGTTTAATCGGCAAAGACGTTTGTGCTCTCATCGACGGTAAAATCGCTGGCGGCAGTTCCCTAACCATTGTCGGCAAGGGAGGCTTACCCCCGAATCCAGAGGAACCTTTGAGCAATAATGAAGGTTTAGTAGAATGGTTAACTCCTGAACCAGACAACCAGCGTCCCGCTGTCGTAGTCAGCCAACAACCAACCGATAGCAGCGGAACACCAATTTATCCAGAAATGCGGCAAGCCCAAGGCTGGATCATTAATCCCGATGGTACAGTTATTTTAACCGCCGAACCTCAGAAGGCGACGCTCCACAATTCGGGATTTAGTCATCCAGATTGCAATTAGAATTGGGAATTGGGAATTGGGAATTGGGAATTGGGAATTGGGAATTGGGAATTGGGAATTGGGAATTGGGAATTGGGAATTGGGAATTGGGAATTGGGAATTGGGAATTCGCAAAAATCAGGATCTTTATACCTCATCTAAATAAGAAACGCTATAAATTATTAATTCTTAACAAAGTATATAACAGTTAACTCAATTCAGTATTGCATGTGTTACAAGTTACGACATAAACATTGAAAATTAAGCAAATACCGATCATAAATAGTTAGTATTTCAGTGTTGATCACTGTTGTCTGGGTTTTTGTGGAGGAAAATTTACATTGTTTTAAAGCTTTTAGGCAGCCTGTCTTACAGGCTTTTTTATTTTTCCGGCTAGAGAATAAAAATAGCTATATGATCAATCTTAGAGGCTATACAGTTAATGCACTAAAGTTTTGCATAAATTGCATTTTTGTATCTAAGGATACTAAAAATGATTTTATTTGTGTTATCTATTACTAGCAATTCAACCAAGTTGTAAAATTTATGTAAACTAAAATAAGAAAAATTAATCAAATTTAACCTTAGGAGTAGCCTGATATGAGTTTTCTCTAAGAATTAATTGCATAAGTTTTGGAATATAAACTGAGTTAAAAAGAGATAGGAGAGGTCAACTTTTCAGTTGTTCTACTAAAATTAACTCAGCTTCTGACAGAACTTTTTATTGATAAACATCATCTAAGCAGACCTAACTGCTCAGTTAGGGCAATATATCAGTAGGAATAAAAATTTTTTCTAACCAAAATTTTATGGATTGCATCACAGGTAAAGCTAATCAACAAAGAAGGATTTATACTTTTGGGAGAGATTTCATCTATGTCAAGTGTAAAAGTGGGTATCCTGCACTCTCTCCAAGGAACAATGGCTATTAGTGAAGCTCCACTGAAAGATGCAGAACTGATGGCAATTGCTGAAATTAACCAAGCTGGAGGAGTACTAGGTAAACTCATTGAACCAGTCATTGAAGATGGAGCTTCTAACCCAAGCTTATTTGAAAGCAAAGCGAGAAAACTGATCCAACAAGACCAAATAGTAACCCTTTTTGGCGGTTGGACTTCTGCTTGTCGTAAGGCGGTCTTACCTGTGTTAGAAGAGTTAAACGCTCAACTATGGTATCCCTTACAGTACGAAGGATTAGAGAGTTCCAAGCATGTTTTTTACACAGGCTCTTGTCCTAATCAACAAGTAGAACCTGCCGTGGGTTGGTTGCTACAAAATCAAGGTAAACGCTTCTATCTGCTAGGGTCAGACTATGTTTTTCCGCGAACTGTTAATAAAATTATCAAAGCACAATTAAAACAGCAAGGAGGCATAGTAGTTGGGGAAGATTACCTGCCCTTGGGAACTCAGGACTTTAGGAAAGTTATCACCAGAATCAAGCAACAAGCCCCTGATGTTGTCTTCAGCACCATCAATGGTGATAGTAACATTGCTTTCTATCGTCAATACCAAGAGTTAGGTCTAACAGCAGATAAGATTCCCATTATGGCAGTAAGTATAGCTGAGGAAGAACTACAGAGGATAGGAAAAGCAGCTACAGGTCATTATGCTAGTTGGACTTACTTCCAAAGTTTAGAGACACCCAACAATCGGAAATTTGTCAATAATTTTCAGCGTTGCTATGGAGCAGAACGAGTCACCTCTGACCCCATTGAAGCAGCCTATTCCCAAGTATACATCTGGAAGCAAGCGGTGGAATTAGCCCAGTCATTTGAAGTTGACAGAGTTCGTGTGGCAGCTTATGGTCAAAGCTTTGAAGCTCCTGGTGGATGCATTTGTATTGAGCCCAATCACCATGTTGGTAAAGTTTCCCAAATTGGCAGGATTTTACCTACAGGACAATTTGAGATCGTTAAAACTAGTAACAATCTAATTAAACCTCTACCCTGGCTAGGTGTTGAAGAGATGAATTTTCGTGCCTCACCGATTGTTATCGATATTCTGGCAGAAGTTTCTCAGAAAGTTTGGCAGTTGGGGAAAAAGTCTGAGGAACTAGAAGCTACAACCATACAGTTGTATAGAGAAGTTGCTCAACGACAGCAAATAGAAACAGTACTCCATGAATCTGTGAGGGAAGCAGCGCGTAATGCCGCAGAACTAAAAGCGCTCTTTGCCGCAATGAAGGATATCATCCTCATACTTGATGCTGAGGGACGGCATCTCAAAATTGCACCAACTAATCCAGCATTACTATACAAACCTGCTGACGAATTGATGGGTAAAACCTTGCACGAGGTTTTTGAACCAGCTCAAGCGGAGATCTTTTTAGGTTACATTCAAGATGCTCTCTTAACCCAACAGACAGTTAATGCAGAATATAACCTAACTATTAGAGAGCAAGATGTTTGGTTTGCTAGCAGCATTTCACCCATTTCAGCAAATTCAGTTATCTGGGTAGCGCGGGATATTACTGAACAAAAGCTAGCAAGGGAGGCACTAAAACAGGCAAAAGCTGAGTTAGAGCAGCAATTTGAAGAACGAACAGCAGCTCTAGTAGCATCCAACGATCAACTAGTGGCTGAGGTTGCAGAACGAACTTTGGCAGAAAAAGCCTTACGAGCTGCTAAAGATCAGTTACAAGCTATCTTGGAAGCTGTACCTGGTATTGTTTCGTGGATTAGCTCAGATTTAAAGTATCTGGGAGTAAATCGACAATTAGCCAAAACCTTCAAATTGGATCGAGAAGCTTTTATCGGTCAAGACATAGGTTTTTTACAGGCTAGCTCAGAGTTTAATCAATTAGTAAAAGAGTTTTTCGCTAGCTCTGAACAAGACGTTTACCGAGAAGTATTTGCTCAAGTCAACAGTGTTAACCGAACTTATTTAATTGTCGCTCGCAAGTACGACCAAAATCGAGCGGCGTTCACCGTTGGTATCGATATTACTGAACGCCAGCAGGCTCTTGAAGCTCAACGCCAAGCTGAAGCCAACTATTACAGTATCTTTGAAAATGCTGTTGAAGGGATCTTCCAAACTACCCCTGATGGACATTACCTCAGTGTGAATCCCGCACTTGCTCGGATCTACGGCTATCAGTCTCCAGAAGAGCTGATGGAAAATATTACCAACATCCAGGAACAACTTTACCTTAACCCTAGCCGTCGCTCCCTCTTTAGTCTCTTACTCCAGGACAATGGCACTGTTGTAGATTTTGAGTCCCAAATCCGTCGCAAGGATGGGAGTATTACCTGGATTTCTGAGAATGCTCGTGCTGTTCGTGACAACGAAGGTAACTTGCTTTACTACGAAGGTACTGTTGAAGATATTACCAAACGCAAGCAAGCAGAGGAGGCATTGCAAAGAGCTAATGAAGAGCTAGAAACTAGAGTTGAGGATCGAACGGCAGCACTCAAGGAGTCCAATCACCAACTAGCAATTGAGATTGTTGAGCGCCAAAAGATAGAAGCAGAATTACGAGCACTATTTGCTGCGATGACTGATGTTATTGCCGTTTTTGATGAGCAAGGACGATATCTGAAAATAGTATCAACTAATTCTGAGTTGTTGTATTGTCCAGATACTGAGCGTATTGGTAAAACTGTCTATGAGGTTTTGCCACCAATGCAAGCGGAGTTGTTTGCTAGTCATATACGGCAGGCATTGGCTACAGGACAGACAGTAAGTGTAGAATACAGCCTCCCCATTCAACACAGGGAGATGGCAATACAGGAATATCAGGAGAATGGTATCATTCTCAAGTTAAAAGCGAAAAACCAAACACCAAAATTGGGGGAAATTTGGTTTGCTGCCAATGCTTCGCCTATGCCAGGTAATCGGGTGATTTGGGTAGCACGAGATATTACGGAGCGCAAACTAGCAGAAGAAGTCATTAGACAAGCAGAAGAGAAGTATCGCAGTATTTTTGAAAATGCCATCTGTGGCATTTTTCAAACTACCACCGATGGGCGTTATCTCAGTGTTAATTCAGCACTGGCTCGGATGTATGGTTACTCCTCGCCAGAGGAAATGATGCAAAGCCTGACTAATATTCAACAGCAACTATACGTTAATCCTAACCGTCGGAATGAGTTGATTGCGACTTTAGAGAAGAATGGTGCGGTATTCAATTTTGAATACCAAGTCTATCGCAAAGATGGCAGTATCATCTGGAGCTGTGGGAATACTCGTGCTGTTCGTGATGTTGATGGCAATATACTTTACTACGAAGGCACAGTTGAAGACATCACTAAGCGCAAGCAAGCAGAGGAAGCGCTACGTGTAGAACAAGAAAAATCAGAGGGGTTGTTACTAAATATTTTACCCAAGATGATCGCCGAGCAATTGAAACAAGACCAAAGTGCGATCGCTGAGCAATTTGAGGAAGCAACAATTCTCTTTGCTGATATTGTTGGTTTTACTCCTCTTTCTTCCCGTATGCCACCTACAGAATTGGTTGAGTTACTTAATCAGATATTTTCCCGCTTCGATCGTTTAACACAAAAGTACGGTTTGGAGAAAATCAAGACCATTGGGGATGCCTACATGGCAGTTGGTGGCCTCCCAATGCCTACACCTGATCATCCAGAGGCGATTGCTGAGATGGCATTGGAAATGCAACGGGAAATTACCTATGTCTCCTCTAATAATAGTCAACCTTTCAGACTCCGCATTGGTATCAATACAGGACCGGTAGTTGCAGGAGTAATTGGCGTTACTAAGTTTATCTATGACTTGTGGGGAGATGCGGTAAATGTTGCTTCAAGAATGGAATCCCAAGGAAAACCAGGAGGAATCCAAGTGAGTGCTGCTACTTATGAGCGTCTAAAGGACAAATATTTATTCCAAAGGCGGGGTGAGATTGAGGTTAAAGGTAAAGGCAAAATGATTACTTATTGGCTGATCGATAGAGCACGGGATTTATAATTAGGGCTTGCTGAATAAGTCGTAATTTTCTGGTTTTGAAGTAATAAGTAATAAGTAATAAGTAATAAGTAATAAGTAAAGAGTGTACTATCGCTTGCTGCACAACTCTTTGAGGCAATTAATTGAAGTGAAAGTAGCTCTTAAAAATCTGCTTACTTTTACCTCATATTCGGAATTTAAGCGGGTGTTTCCCTACGATGGTACAAGG
>JAAHGL010000158.1 GCA_010692635.1 Symploca sp. SIO2C1
CTGACACCCCTCCTCTTCAACAGGATGAACCCATAGCAGAAGGCACTCAAATTCTTGTCACAGCTCCGTGGGGCAAGGATGCTGTGGCTGTGGTCTCAGGCTGCTACTCTTCCCCCGAAGGACAATGCGGTGAACGTTATTTGGATACTGTTTATTCAGATAGTTGGGTTTACGAGAAATTTGGTGTTACTCAACAGGCTCTATCTTTACAGCAGGCTGAATATCAAGTAGTGACAAACTAATAGCTGAGGTTAAAAGATGACTCAAGACAATGTGTTAATACTAACGGGCAATGAGATTTATTCTATTCTCGAAAACCAGGAACAGAAGATTATAGAAACGATTGGGTTGGCTTACCAGGCTCATGCGCGAGGCAATACCTTTATGCCTCCTAATGCTTACCTACGGTTTCCTGGTATGGATCGGGAGCGGATTATTGCTAAGCCGGCATATCTAGGTGAGGAGTTTGATCTAGCGGGCATTAAATGGATTGCTTCATTTCCAGGTAACTTAGAGAAAAATCTAGAGCGAGCTTCGGCAACTTTGATACTGAACTCACTTGATACTGGTCATCCTACAGCAATTATGGAAAGCTCGATTATCAGTGCCAAGCGCACAGCAGCAAGTGCGGCTTTAGCTGCTCGTTGCTTATATCTTCAAGAGCCGGTTTTAAGTGTAGGACTCATTGGTTGTGGTGTAATTAACTTCGAGACAGTGAAATTTCTAAAATCAGTTTATAGAGAAATAGAAAAGGTATGGATTTTCGATCTAAATCCAGAACGAGCACTGCAATTTAAGACTCAATGTTTAAAATTCTCTTCCAGTTGGGAGATCCTAATCCAAGATAGCCTTACTGATGTTGTCAAAAAATCTCCTATTTTATCTATAGCGACTAATGCCATTACGCCTTTTATTAAGGTAATAGATAATCATCCAGAAAATGCTCTGATTTTGCATATCTCTTTGAGAGATCTGTCTCCTGAAATTATTCTTAACTCTAATAATGTTGTTGATGATGTCGAGCAAGTTTGTAGTAATCAAACTTCTTTACATTTAGCAGAACAGCAAGTAGGAAATAGGAACTTCATTTCTTTCACCATTGGAGATCTTCTTAATGAAGAAAAAATATATCCACCCCTCTCAGATAAACCTTTGAGCATTTTTAGCCCTTTTGGTTTAGGCATATTAGATATAGCCATCGCGAAATTAGTTCAGCAATTAGCGGGGGAGCAAAATTATGGGATTTCTCTTCCATCTTTTTTACCTAAATCATGGATAGAAAGATAACTTTCAAGGTCCGAAATATAGTGCTACCTCATTATTTTTTTCATCTCCAAAAAATTTTGTTCTGCAAGTGCTTCAACCTGAGAAGTATAGTGTTTGCTACCAAACACTATACTTCTCAGGTTGATTTTGTGGATTTTCTAAAATCTCAACAGCTAGTTGAACAAGAAGATCGAAAGCCAAATTATGAGGTGGCATCCCATTTTGGAAAAAAGGAAAAACTTATTAGCGAGTTATAATCGCGAATAATATCCGGACTTAGATATTTTCTTGTTCCGAGTCGAAAGAGATATCTAGTAAGCTATTCTAAGGAATGGCGTTTCTTCTTTCAAGCAAAGGTTGAAAAACCCAAATCTGGAGGAACATCTTGCAGTCGTCCTGAACCAACTGCTTGGATAGCTTCCTTTAGAGAAATATCCCCAGTATAGAGAGCACGACCGATAATCACACCAGTTACATCCAAAGGTTCGAGAGCAAGCAGACTTAAAAGATCAGTAATGGAACTGACACCGCCAGAAGCAATCACAGGAATAGAAACTTTACTGGCAAGTTCTCTTAAGGTATCCACATTTGGACCAACGAGAGTACCATCACGGTGAATATCGGTATAAATAATGGCGGCGACTCCCAAATTAGTCATCTGTTGAGCAAGTTCAGTTGCTACAACTTCTGAAGTTTCTAACCAGCCGCGAGTGGCAACCTTACCCTGACGAGCATCAATACCTACTACAATTTTGCCGGGAAATTCTTGGCAAAGTTGTTCTACGAATGGTTGATCTTCTACTGCCGCAGTACCTAAAATCACTCGCTCGACACCAGTATCCAATAACTGGGTGACACCAGAGCGATCGCGCAATCCTCCCCCTACTTGTACTGGAATTGGTATTGCTTGCACAATTTCTGCAATTGTCTTGGTATTTACTGGGTATCCCTGCTTGGCACCATCGAGATCAACAACATGTAACCGTGTTGCTCCCTGCTCAACCCACTGGTGAGCAACTTCAATCGGGTTGTCATTAAACACTTGCGATCGCGCGTAGTCTCCCTGGTATAAACGTACACACCGACCTTCAAGTAAATCAATTGCTGGGATAATTTCCATTATTTGTTAATTGCTAATTGCTAATTGCTAATTGTTAATTGCTAATCGGGAATTGGGAATTGGGGATGTCTCCCCCAGCTCTCCCAGCTTCCCATCTCCCCATCTCCCCACCTTCCCGAGCTCTCATCCTCCTATTCTCTAATCTTTAGTTCTTCCAAAATTCTGAACCTGACATGGTTAATTGCCAATTCACCAATAGAAACCTCTTCTTTTTTCACAGGGGCACCTTGACTCTTGAGGACTTCAAACTTAATACCTTTACCCATCTCTACGTGATACCAAGCAAGACCCATAAAAAAGCGGGTAGGGTAAGGTCCTCCTTCTACAATATCGTCCGGATTGGACTCCATAGGTAACCAACCTACTCCTGGCAGATAAAATTCCATCCAAACATGATTAAAGTCTGGTATTAAAGGAATACCCATTTGGTCGGCATGGGGAGGACATTTGTAGCGACCTACAGTACGACAAGCAATACCATTAAGACGACACAAAGCGAGCAAGAGTCCTAGATATTCTCCACAGGAGCCAATACCTCGCTCTAAAACCACATCAGGGGTATCTATATGGGGTCTAATACCGTAGGAAAGTTTATCGTAGACATAATTGCGAATACTGTAAATCTTACGCAGCAGATTTGTTTCCCTACCAATTGCTTCTTTGGCTGCACGCTGAATAATCTCCTTATCCATAGCTAAATTGTCATTATCTACCAGATAACGACTCTCAAACTCTGGTGATAACTCAGGAAGCTTTTCCACATCCCTTGGTGTCAAGCGGTATTTAATACTACAGACTTCTAGAATTGCCCTCCAACCAAACAAGTGACATTCTCCTGGTTTAAGGGTATCGAATTTAAAGACTGCTACTCGCTGACCATTCTCAATTTCTTCAGTAAAAGGTATCCCTACTGATTCAATACTTTTAACCTTCTGTCGGTCAGTTTCCGCTGGTAGAGCAATGCGCCATTCCACCTCTTTTAACTCAACCTCATCGAGAGGAGCAAGTTCCTCAACGTAGGACATTTCGATTAAATAACTATTGGAGAGAGCATATCGATCCTCAGGATGGTAGTGAAAATAGAGGGGATGAATGAAACTGCGATCGCGGTACTGTAATTCGTAATTGGGATCAGCGTTCGGGTTATCTCGGATATAGGGCTCTTCACCGGCATAGGCAACGTAGAGAATATCCTCACCAGTCTCAGGATTTCGGTAAAACGTTAAACCTGTCGGATTTTCAAAGGGGGTCAGGATGCTGAATTTAATTTCACCAGTTCCTCGGTCTAGACAGTAAACTGTCTGTTCAGCAATGTCTGAAACCCAAAGTTCTTCATCCCGCACCGTAATATTCTCAACTCCGACCCCCGGAGCATACAGACGGGTAATTTCACGACTTGTATCCCGGCTGTAGATGAAAATATACCCAGCTTTTTTGCAGGTGATATAGATAGTGGAGTCCTTGACAGCAATGCCGTTAGCTGCATAAGGAAGACTAACAAAGTGCTGTAGGTGTAAATCATCACCTAGTTGGCAAAAAGAAACTTGCTCTTGCTGGGTTAGCCAAAGGGTATTTCCTGAGATTGCCAAACCAGAAGCATCAGGAAAATTTAACTCCCGAGAAGGATTTAAAATAGTTGTATTATCATTGAGGGGATCTGTTTGCAGGAGATAACCACTCCTGGAATCAATCGCGAGCAGTTTTTCTCCCCAAGATGCTATGCCTTGCAAAGCTGAGGCACCAATCGGTCTAATTGTACGTAACCAAGGATTATGTTTGGCTAAAATAGAAGAAGCTGACTCAGGAATCATGTGAAGTCTAGATAAAGATTTGGATAAGATTGCCAACCCAGGTAGTGATGCCTCAGTTTCTTCTATTAAGATTGAAGCTCAGGCAGCTGTTCTATTACAAACTTGATTATCATAGATTTGTAATCCCTGTCCTGGAACCTAGACTGCTGCTATGTCATCCTTATGTATAGAATGACTATGCTCTACCGAATAGTATAAGTGTTGCGAAATAATAAGTATAAATAATCTGCTAGATAGAATCCCAAGACAGTTGACTGAACTCTTCTGTTGAGACTATTGATTAATTCTCTTACTATCGCGCAACAACTCTAGTACTCGCATTATGGCTTTGTTTATATCATGGTTTTGTTCAAACCCTCATCACGCTTCCTAATTCTGTCTACCGCTTTAACTTTAGGTCTTGCAGTCAATGTCCCAGGACGGGTGCAAGCTCAAACTGCTCCATCCCTCAGCACTCAGCTGTCAGAGCAAAGGGAAAATTCTCATCAGACAACACATTCTCCACAAACTCTGCTTAACAGTTCCTTCCGGGCCCCAGAACGTCCCCCAGGACAAGGTCAACCTGTTAATACGGAAAGCGGAGGTAGGCGAGGTCCTCAATGTATAGAGAAGGAAGATGGTCTCCCTGTTGCCTTAGTCCCAGCCTCCGGAATAGGAGAAACCGTTGCTGAGTATCCGACGATTTCTTGGTATCTGCCCAAGATAACAGGTAGTATTCAAGAACCTGCAGGAATAGAGTTTGTAATCCAGGATGCAAGTGGGCAGCAAGTTTACTCAGCCAGTTATGCCTTGGCGCAGTCTGAGGAAGGTGTTGTGGAAGCAGGCATCATGAGCTTAACTATTCCACCCTTTGCTAAGATATCCCCCTTGGAGATTAGTAAGGAATATAGCTGGAAGCTCAAAGTGATGTGTAGCCGACATGACTCTTCATCGTTTACATATCAATTAGGAGGAGGTCTCAAGCGAGTTGCCATCAACCCAATTTTGGAACGTCGTATCCAGCAGGCTACTCCCCAAGAACGTTTTACCCTATATAAAGAAGCTGATGTATGGTATGAGACATTGAATACAATGCTAGAGCTACAGCAGCAGAGTCCTAACGACAAAGAATTAGCATCTGCCTGGGATAAACTACTTGCATCGGTAGGTCTATAAACCACTTTCCTAGAACTAGGCATCAAGAACGGTTAACAACAGCTAACAGCCAACACTGCCATGCCACATACAAGGTTCAATTTTGGTCAATTTACTCTAGCACTCTCCCTGCCATTGGCTCTGAGTGCAGGTTGTTTAACTCTGTTCGGGATGCCTGAAGTCCTGCTTGCTCAAGGAATACCAGAACGTTGGGAATCTCAGAACTATAAAGCACCCTCTAATATTGGTGCGCCTGGACGTACAAGGGAAGCAGGAACCCGCTCTCTTAACCGCACTTGTGATAGTAATGGTAAACAGCTAACAGCCTTGCTTCCGAAGAGTCAATTTGGGGTAACATCGGCACAATATCCGACATTGTTTGTGTATATCCCTGCCTTTGGAACTGAGACAGTGCCAATGCCAGTGGAGTTTGTTTTAGAGGCTCAAGATGGTAAAGAAGTCTATAAAGCCACTTTCAAAACCAGTGGAATTCCAGGTATTTTGACTCTTGGTATGCCAACAAGGGCAGGTTTATCACCTTTGAAGGTAGATCAGGATTATCATTGGCGTTTCTCTGTGATTTGCAATAAAAATGAGCGATCGCAAGATATAGTTGTCGGAGGGGTAGTTAGACGGGTAGAACTTGACTCTACACTCAAAGAACAGCTGATGGTAGCATCACCAGAAGAGCAAGTTGAGCTTTATGCAGAGGCAGGAATTTGGCAGGATGCCCTGTTAACTCTGGTTCAGCTACGTCGCGATAATCCCACAGATTTAAAGCTAGCGGCTGATTGGGAAAAATTGTTGAAGGCTGTTGAGCTTGGGGATATTGCTCAAGAGCCAATAGAGCCAATGTCAACAACTACCTTAAGGGAATTGAATTTATCTCAACCTCAAGAAAACGTCCAAATCCTATTAGAGTAATACAGCAGGTGTGAACTGCCTCAATTTGCTTTACTAGCATTGAGGCTTCTAACTTGGCTGCTCTCGCAATAACCCTCACGCCTGTACTCGAAGAGTCAGCGTTTCATTGTTTTTTTCATAACTCTCGATAAACTCTAATTAAGTTGGGTTAGCCTCAAAATATTTGGTATCTTAATCAAAATATCTGGTACTTTTCGGGGCCTAGACAGTGCCTACGCTAACATTAACTTAATTAGACAGCATCTATGTACGACAAAATTACACCTCCAAATACCGGATCTCCCATTACTTTCAAAGATGGTGAACCAGTTGTTCCCGATAACCCGATTATTCCCTTCATTCGTGGAGATGGTACTGGTGTCGATATTTGGCCTGCCGCTCAGAAGGTAATTGATGCTGCTATCCACGCTGCCTACGGTGACAAGCGCCAAATTAGCTGGTTTAAAATCTATGCTGGTGACGAAGCCTGTGACAAGTACGGCACTTATCAATATCTACCCGAAGATACTCTCCAAGCAATTCAAGAATACGGTATCGCCATCAAAGGACCCTTAACAACCCCAGTGGGGGGTGGTATCCGTTCCCTGAACGTCGCTTTGCGACAAATTAATGACCTCTATGCCTGTGTACGTCCTTGTAAATACTACCCAGGAACCCCCTCTCCCCATAAAACCCCTGAGCAACTTGATGTCATTGTCTACCGGGAGAATACGGAGGATATCTACCTGGGAATTGAGTGGCCCCAAGGTAATGAAATTGGGAACAAACTGATTGCCCTACTCAATAATGAATTGATTCCGGCAACCCCGGAACATGGGAAAAAGCAAATTCCTCTAGATGCTGGGATTGGTATTAAACCTATCAGTAAAATTGGTTCCCAACGTTTGGTACGCCGTGCTATCCAGCACGCTCTTCGATTACCAAAAGCGAAGCAAACAGTGACTTTGGTGCATAAAGGGAATATTATGAAATACACCGAAGGAGCTTTCCGGGATTGGGGCTATGAGCTAGCCGTGACAGAATTTCGGCATGAATGTGTAACGGAACGAGAATCTTGGATTCTTAGTAACAAGGACGGAAATCCAGATATTACCTTAGAAGAGAATGCTCGTAAGATTGAGCCCGGTTATGATGCCCTAACACCTGAGAAACAGGCAAAAATTACTCGTGAAATAGAAAATGTTCTTCAGGCTATCTGGGATACCCATGGCAATGGTCAGTGGCAAGATAAGGTAATGGTCAATGACCGGATTGCTGACAGTATTTTCCAACAAATTCAGACACGACCGGCAGAATATTCGATTCTGGCCACGATGAACTTGAATGGGGATTATATCTCAGATGCAGCTGCAGCGATTGTCGGTGGGTTAGGAATGGGACCAGGAGCTAATATTGGGGACACTTGTGCAATTTTTGAAGCAACTCATGGTACGGCACCTAAACATGCTGGTTTAGACCGGATTAACCCTGGTTCAGTTATTCTATCGGGAGTAATGATGCTAGAGTTTATGGGTTGGCAAGAAGCTGCCGAGTTAATTAAGCAAGGAATAGGTAAAGCGATCGCTAATCGGGAAGTAACTTATGATTTAGCTCGGTTGATGACCCCACCAGTAGAGCCACCTTTAAAATGTTCTGAGTTTGCCCAAGCAATTATCAAACACTTTAGTTAAAGGGCTTTTAAAAAATATCCCATTTCATGAAAGGTAGGGGAGCTGGGAATTTGGGGCAGCTAGGGGAGCTGGGGGAGCTGGGGAAGCTAGGGGAGACAACAGAGAAATTAGCAATTAGCAATTAGCAATTAACAATTAGCAATTAGCAATTAGCAATTAGCAATTCTCAATTCCCCTTACTTTCCTTTAAGCTACTGTAGAATTAAAAAAAAGTCAGGGTTACCTGACAATTGGGAATTTCTACAGAAGATGCAGACATGGCTCCTAAGACTTCAAGCAACTTATCACGAACAAAACCAATTACTGCTGAGGAACCCTTACCCAGGGAATTACTGGCTGCTACGGCAGAAGCAAAAACCGACTCAGAGAACGACGACGATGATCCTGGCTACGATGAGCCAACTTGCCACTGGACTCCTACCAAACACCTAGATGAAAACTGTGGTGAAGGAGTAATATGTCCTCCCTGTGGTTGAGCTAATTTCAGCGCTCGCGCAACTATTCAAAAGGTAGACTATTCTCTAGTCCCAAAGTTAGACTATATAAAATTTACATAGTCTATAATTTCTTATGCCATTTGGTCAAGAGCCGCCCCAACTCCTCAAGCAACACCTGTTCTACCAGGGACGTAGATTTAACTTTGAAGTCAACTCTTTGCGTTTACCTAACAAATCAGAAGGGGAATGGGAATGCATTCGTCACCCAGGTGGTGCTCTAGCTGTACCGGTAACTTCAGAGGGTAAACTTGTCCTAGTAAGACAATATCGATTTACTCTTCAAGGGCGTATTTTAGAGTTTCCCGCTGGCACAATTGAAACTCATGAAGAACCCTTAGCAACTATCCAACGAGAAATTGAAGAAGAAACCGGCTACACTGCCCATAGTTGGCAATCCCTAGGTCAATTTCCTATTGCTCCTGGCTATTCTGATGAATATATTTACAGTTTTCTCGCCCAGGATTTGGAAAAACTAGAAATCCCCCCCCAGCAGGATGATGACGAAGATATAGAAGTCGTGTTGATGACTCCCGAAGAATTAGAGCAAGCTATCCTATCCGGTGAACCAGTAGATGCTAAATCAATTTGTAGTTTAGTTCTAGCGCGTCCATTTTTGAATTAGCTGACTGTTAATTGCTAATTTGCTAATTGTCAATTGTTAAGTTGATCTCCATTTAGAAGGCAAGCATATTCTATGGAGAACAAGGGGTATTGTATGTAGTTGTTTGTTGTTTTTTTTGACGAACAACCAACCACAAACAACAAATAACAAACAACAAATGATTATCTTCTGGCATCGCCGCGATTTACGAATTTCCGACAATGTAGGCTTAGCAGCTGCCCGAGAGCAAAGTCCCAAGGTAGTAGGTATTTTTTGCCTGGACCCTAATATTTTAGAGCGAGATGACATCGCCGCAGCCAGAGTCACTTATCTCATAGGTTGCTTGGAACAATTGCAGCAGCGCTATCTCCAAGTCGGGAGCCAGCTCTTAATCCTCCACGACGAACCAACTAAAGCGATTCCCTTCCTAGCAGTTGCCCTCAAGGCTAAGGCTGTGTTCTGGAATTGGGATGTCGAACCTTATTCCCAAGTACGGGATCAAAAAGTGAGAGCAGCTCTGAAAGAAAGGGGTATTGAAGTTCAGAATAGTTGGGATCAACTTCTGCACGCACCGGGAGAAATTGTCACTCAATCTAGCAAACCCTATACAATTTACACCCCTTTTTGGAAAAACTGGCAGAAGCAACCAAAAGCTCAACCCGTCGAATCCTTAAAAAATGTTGAAGGACTAACAAAGAAAGAAGAGGAAATTACTAAGTCAGCTGGTGCAGTTGCTTTGCCTACTGCCCCAGATTTAGGGTACAGCTGGGAGAATGAACTTTTAGTAGCTCCAGGGGAAAAAGCTGCCCAAGAAGCGCTAGAAGAGTTTTGTGACTTTCCCATCATAGATTACCAACAACAGCGCAACTTCCCCAGTATTGATGGTACTTCTAAACTCAGTGCTGCTCTGAAATTTGGAGCAATTGGCATCCGTACCGTTTGGGATGCGGCGCAGACTGCCTACAGCTTCAGCCGCAGTGATGAAACCTCTGATAGTATTCAAACCTGGCAAAAGGAACTAGCTTGGCGAGAGTTCTACCAACATGCAATGTATTACTTCCCAGAATTAGCAGAGGGTCCCTATCGCCAGCAGTTTAAAGACTTTCCTTGGGATAATGATCCAGAGCTTTTCCAAGCTTGGTGTGAGGGTAAAACTGGCTATCCCATCGTCGATGCTGCCATGCGCCAGCTAAATGAAACTGGCTGGATGCATAACCGCTGCCGCATGATTGTTGCCAGCTTCCTAACTAAAGATTTATTCATCAACTGGCAGTGGGGAGAAAAATATTTCATGCAGAAACTATACGACGGTGACTTATCTGCTAACAATGGCGGCTGGCAATGGAGTGCCTCCAGCGGTATGGATCCCAAGCCACTGCGGATTTTTAACCCCGCTAGTCAAGCACAGAAATTTGATCCAGAAGCTGAATACATCCGGCAATGGCTACCAGAACTGGGTTCGGTGGATACTGAATATCTAGTTACTGGTAAGATTGACCAACGCGATCGCGAAGTCTATGGTTATCCTGCTCCTATAGTTGATCACAAACAACGACAGCAGGAGTTTAAAAAGCGCTACCAGGAGCAGAAAAACCGTTAATACCATGTCTGCTTGAATACCCATAGTTAAGACTGACGGGGAGACGCGGAGACGCGGGAACACGGAGAAGTTTTTATGATGGGCAATTATGCCGACATGATATAAGCACTGTATAGTAAGCTATTCAGGCGAAAAGTTCAATCTTTTTTTGGAGTGTGAGGATAACGTGAAGGTTTTGGTAGTTGGTAATGGGGGAAGGGAACACGCCCTTGCTTGGAAATTGCTGCAATCTCAACGGATTCAGCAGGTGATTTGTATTCCTGGCAATGGTGGCACAGCTACTACAGAACGCTGCCAGAATTTTCCCATAAGGGGTAATGATTTTGAGGGAATTGCCCGGTTTGCTCTAGTTAACGGGATTTCTCTAATTGTAGTTGGACAAGAACTGCCTCTGGCTGCAGGCATTACAGATTACTTACAGCAGGAAAATTTAATGGTTTTTGGCCCAACCAAGGAAGGGGCACAAATTGAGTCGAGTAAGAACTGGGCTAAAGAACTCATGCAGTCTGCTGGTATTCCCACTGCTAGCTTTGCTACCTTTACAGAGGTTGAGCCAGCTAAAGCCTATGTGCAGGCACAGGGGGCACCAATTGTGGTTAAGGCTGATGGCTTGGCAGCAGGTAAAGGAGTTACAGTTGCTGCCACGGTTGAGGAAGCAGAAGCAGCTGTAGAGTCTCTTTTCGAGAAAGGTTTTAGTACGGTAATCATAGAAGAATGTCTCATCGGTCAAGAAGTTTCTGTCTTGGCTCTGACAGATGGGATGAGCATTAGAACCTTGCTACCAGCTCAAGACCATAAACGAATTGGCGAAGGGGATACTGGAGAAAATACTGGTGGTATGGGAGCTTATGCTCCAGCACCGATTGTTAACCAGGCATTGATGACACGCATTGAGCAAGAAATCCTTCAGCCTGTAGTTAAAGCCTTGCAGGAACGGGATATCGACTATCGGGGTGTCCTCTATGCAGGATTGATGATTACTCCTGCAGGGGATCCAGTGGTACTGGAATTTAATTGTCGCTTTGGTGATCCAGAAAGCCAAGCCATCTTACCTTTATTGGAAACTCCTCTAGAAGACCTACTGCTTGCTTGTGCTAAACAAAATCTCTCACAACTGCCACCAATTAAGTGGAAACAAGGAGCTGCTGCTTGTGTGATTGCTGCGGCAGAGGGTTATCCTGGTGCTTACCAAAAGGGTAAGGTGATTACTGGCATTGAGCAAGCACAAGCTCTAGAAGCATCTGTTTTCTGTGCAGGTACTCGGCTAGTGCAGCAACAACTAGTAACTGATGGTGGTCGTGTGTTAGGTGTTACAGCTACTAGTGATACATTAGAAAATGCGATCGCCCAAGCTTATGCAGCAATGGATTGTATTCAATTTGAGGGGATATACTACCGTAGGGATATCGGTCATCGCGCAAAAAGTATTGAATCAAACTCTTCGATCTCACTCTGAAGGAATTGCAGTATGATCGCTTAAGATCCCCGACTTCTTCATTGAACCTGTGATTAACTCGAAAAAGTGGTAAAAGAAGTCGGGGATATAGAACCATACGATCGCTAATTCAGTACGTAAATCGGTTTGGTGTCAGTTGGAGGTTTTCGTTCCGCTACAGTCAAGTGATCGCTTTCTCTGGTAGGTTGGGTGGAACGAAGTGAAACCCAACACAGTTTACACCGGGTGAACGAAATTTTCCGTGTGATTTGCATGATTTATGCTTCGTAGTTGGGTTCTGCGTTGAGTTTATCTGTTGGGTTTTGTTGCCTCAACCCAACCTACAAGATCTGCGATCGCAAACCTGGCGATGAACCATGGCTGTGACTTGTTTGCGATCGCTAAATGGTAGAGACGCGCCATGGGATGTCTCTACTGGGTTTCCCTCAGATTTAATATAACAAGAGCCAAAAGAATGCCAATCATACTCATAACGAGTATGATTTATATATAGCTCCTCAGCAAAATTGGGAGGTTCACCCATGGCTCATCTCAAGCAACGCCGCTCTCAAAACGTCAGCGGTGACTTTTACGTCGATAGTAGCTGCATTGATTGTGACACTTGTCGCTGGATGACTCCGGAAGTATTTCATCGCGCCAGTGGACAGTCTGTGGTTCATCATCAACCTGGTAATGAGACAGAACGCTTAAAAGCTCTCCAAGCATTGTTAGCTTGTCCTACTTCTTCTATTGGTACTGTAGAGAAACCCAAGGATATTAAAGATGCTCAACTGAGTTTTCCCATCTTAGTAGTAGATAATGTTTATCATTGTGGCTATCATTCCGAGAGTTCCTTCGCAGCTACTAGCTACTTTATTCAACACCCTGAAGGCAACATTTTAGTTGATTCACCCCGTTTTACTCCCCCCTTAGTTAAGCGCTTGGAAAAGATGGGAGGGATTCGTTATCTTTACTTGACGCACCAGGATGATGTAGCAGATCATCAAAAATATAGGGAGCATTTTGGGTGTAGTCGCATCCTACATATTGATGATATTAATGCTGGGACTCGTGAGGTAGAAATTCAGCTGACTGGCTCCGAGGTATATCAATTAGCAACAGACTTATTGATTATCCCAGTTCCTGGTCACACCAAAGGTCATACTGTTTTACTCTACAAGAATAAGTTTCTGTTTACTGGTGACCATCTTGCCTGGTCTGCTCAACAAAATCAACTAACTGCCTTCCGTAATTTTTGCTGGTATTCTTGGGCAGAACAAATCAAATCTATGCGTCAACTACTGGAGTACTCTTTTGAATGGATATTACCGGGACATGGACGACGATATCACGCTGATGCCGAGACAATGCACTATCAGCTACACCAGTGTTTGGATTCAATGGCATCTAGTACCGCTGCGCGGAATTAAGAATTAAGAATGCTTTGGGAGAAACAATATCTTTCCCAATTCCCAATTCCCAATTCCCTAGTTTCTCAAGAGTATGAGTAAATTATCTCTCCATATTAGCCTTGGCATTTCTTCGCAACATCTGTGGCTTAATCCGCCTTAGGGCGGATGCGGGAAAACGGCGATTCCACTCCTCATCAGAGATTTCTGCTAATTCCGTGAGAGTGGGAGCTACATTTTGTGGATAAGGCTGAAATTCTGTAACATCGGTTTCTTGGGCAAAGCGCTGATTCCAGGGACAGACATCTTGACAAATATCACAACCAGCTACCCAACCTTCTAAATGGGGTTGAATAGAGTGGGGCAATTTTTCTGCCCGATTTTCGATCGTATGATAAGCAATACAATGGTTGCTATCAACGACAAATGGTTTAGTAATTGCTCCCGTCGGACAAGCGTCCAGGCAACGAGTGCAGGTGCCACAATGTTCTGTATGGGCAACATCTGGTATCAAGGATAAGTTAGTTAAAACTTCCCCCAAAAACACCCAACTGCCATATTCCCGAGTAATCAGGTTACCATTCTTGGCAATCCAACCAATCCCAGCTTGCTGAGCCCATACTTTATCTTGTACTGGCCCTGTATCAGTATAGTAACGAGCCTGGATACCTTCTCCTTGCTCTTGCAGCCAGTTAGTTAATGCCTTCAATTTTTTGTGCATTACTTTGTGATAATCTCGCCCCCAAGCATAACGGGAGATTTTCGCATATTCAGCACCTTCAGGACGCTGGTGAGGGGTATAGTAGTTGAGGGCAACAGAAATTACTGATTGCACTTGGGGCATACAGGCACGGATGTCCAAGCGCCGGGGATTGTTCATCCACATCATCTGAGCCTGATAATTCTGGGCTAACCAAGCCTTTAGGTGTTGACGCGCTGAGTTATTGGCATTGGCATCCACTGCAGCAATTCCCACTTTGTGGAAGCCCAGTAACTGAGCTTTTTCTTTCAATTGACTGCTGCTGACAGATTCTTTCACAGTAGCAAATTCCCCACTCGCTGGAGACTCTTTTATGATTCACTAATTATCAATTATCAATTATCAATTATCAATTGTCCATTAATAACAACCCAGTCAGGGAAAATCATCCCTGACTAGGAGAGTGCAGATGATTTTTAGCTAATTTTGAGCAGTTCCACATCAAAAATTAGAGTGGCATTGGGAGGAATCACTCCACCAGCACCACGAGCACCATAACCCAATTCTGGAGGGATAGTTAGCTTACGTTGTCCACCGACTTTCATGGTAGCAACCCCTTCATCCCAGCCTTTAATCACTTGACCGACACCGATTTTAAAGGAAAAGGGACGATTGCGATCGCGGGAACTATCAAACTTGCTACCATCGTCTTTTAGAATACCGGTGTAGTGAACCACAACGGTTTGAGCCTTTTGAGGCGTCGCTCCGTCTCCCTCTTTAATATCGACATACTCCAAACCAGAGGAGGTTGTGATGGTTTGAGGCTTAGAAGTTTCTTCACTTTCAGAATCAGTATCCATTGCTATCAGTTTTTCTTGTTCAACTGCTGGGTTAACATTGGTTGCTACCTCGACTACCGGAGGTTGGGTGTTGCTTTGTTCGTCAGCTATGGCACTTCCTGTGTTGGTGCCAGTAAATTGAGCTACGAGCAAAACTAACCCACAGACTACTATAACCCCAAAGCTGATTATAATTTCTCTCAAAATCTGTCCTCCTAATTTAATTTTATTCAACGCCAGAGCTTGTTTTCCAAGTCTCGCACTTGACGTTCTAAACGATCAATTCGCCCCCGCAGTTCGTCCATTTCTGATTGGCGAGGGACACCTAAATCCTGCAACAGATTACGCATCTGCCGCTCCATATTACCCTCAAAGTTACCTTGCTCTGACTTGATCTGTTGCATCATATCATCGACAAAGGCTTGGGCTTGCTCAGAGTTGATTTTGCCATCTTTTACCCATTGATCACTAACCTCTCGCAATTTTTCTGCAGCCATTGATGTTGTGCCAATTCCCACCATCAATAATTGTTTAAGCCAGTCGTTATTATCCATCTTTGTTCTCATCCCAAGGGAGCGTAATTGGACCTAAAATGTAGACTTTTCCCCAAGATGAGGGAAGTCTGATTGATTTGGAGCCTATAATTCTATTTTGTGACATCTTACCCATAGGTGTCCTCAGCTCTCTCATCTCAAATCTGATTGCTAGGCAACAGGCTACTGGTGCGACACAGCTAAAATGGTGGTTTAGAAACCGGTTAGGGAATTTAGAATTTAGAATTTAGAATTTAGAATTGAAGAATGTAGTGCAAGCGTCTCGCTCGCGATCTATGAGTCAAACGCGAGCAAGATGCTCGCACTCTATTCCCTCATTTTAGGTGTGTCGCGGCAGTAGATGGTGCAATAGGTAGGTTGGGTGGAACGAAGTGAAACCCAACACAGTGTATTGGGTGTGTTAGGTTACGCTATCGCTCAGGATGACATAATTCAGTGACGGTGTGTAAGTCCTATCTGCATCTGGTGCGTCTACTTACTTGTTTCCCCACACCTTTTTTCGCTCAGCCGTTGGACGCTCAATCCTTATTTCACCCCCATCCTTACCTAATTTCATGTGGATTAAGCCTTCAAAGTTGGAATTAATTACTGCGTAGGCAATCCCTCCCAAAATAAAAGGAGTTAGCAAAAGGTGAAGAGCGAGCGCAATTTTAGTGAGACTAAGGTTAGTTTTGTTCTTCATTGGTATCAAACATTCAATTCAACTGTCTCTAATGTCGCTGCTGAGGTTGGGAGATAATTCTCAAACTTAGGCTAACATCCCTAACTAGGGCTTGCTGAATAAGTAACAAGTAACAAGTAAAAACTCACCGTTCGCCCATTTGAAAACGAGTTAGAGAAATTGTCACGAGGGAATGGGGACTCCAGGTTACGGTTAAGTTGCTTGACAAATTTTACAAAATGTGTATATTGGATTATCTGCGATCGCTTAATCTGGATTTGTTTTGGAAATCGGTGAAATACACTATATATAGCGTATAGCAATTTTTCCTAACCACTAGACAAAATAAGCGAACGGTGAGTAAAAAGTAACAAGTAAGAAGGAATGAAGCATTTATGCTCGTTTTGAGCACTTCCATTCTCCAAGGTTACTCAGGGATTTCCCATGAAAGTGCAAGGTTTTTGTCTCGATGGGCTCAAAAACCTT
>JAAHGL010000159.1 GCA_010692635.1 Symploca sp. SIO2C1
TCCCAAACCCCGTGGAAAATCAACCGGATGGTTAAAAGGGAAAAAAAGAAACAAACGCACTCGTTATCCCGTGGTCAAAAAAGGAAAAACCGCCAACAAAAAAGCCAAAAACAAGAAGACTTAAACCCCATTTTGCATTAATTTACTCAGAACTCAGCCTTAAAGGAAGACTGAGTTATTTTTTCATAGTCTAAACTCCAGTCGTCGAGGTCTCCGATAAAATGAAGAATGGCGCAAAAATCGGGGTCAGTATCATATCGAATCCGTAACATGAGCGCTCAGCCTCTAGAGTCAGTGGGAGAAATTGATTTACTTCTCAAACACTGTAAGGATTTTGAGTTTTGCACCGGGAACTAGTCTAAACTACAGTCACTCAACATAGTCGATAAGAGACGCAAATTTTTCTGGGTATCGTCAACTACTAAAATATTCGGTTTATAAGCTAATGTGAAATGGTTATTCATTACATAGATATTTGAGTTAAATCAAAAATTAAATCTACTCGGAAACCATTGACTAATTTAGTCAGAGCTGACTTCACCTCTACATGCTGATCTGGTATTTGTTCGATCAGTGCAATAATCTTCTCATCATTACATGCTTCTGCTGCTAAGTTAATCTGGCAGAGCCATTCTCGAGGCATCACACTCAAGTCTAAATTTTCAAGTTTTAAGTCTGAAATGGTGTTTTTTTCTTTAATATTTTTGAGTTTATTCTGTTCTTCATAGATATAATTTACTCCTAAATAATCACCAATTTTTGCTAAGAGCAACTTTTCTCGAAAAGGTTTACGAATAAAGTCATCGCAACCTGCGGATAAAACAGCTGTACGATTTTCTTCAAAAACACTTGCCGTCAAGGCAATAATTACTGTTGCGTGACCCTTGACATGAGACCTAATTTTTTTAGTTGCTTCATACCCATCCATTACTGGCATCCGCATATCCATCAAAATTAGGTGTGGTTCCCAACTCTCCCATAGGGCTACTGCTTCTTCACCATTAGTAGCTTCACGCACAGAGAAACCTACCATAGTCAGAAGTCTGAAAAGTAGGAGGCGATTTGTCCATTTATCCTCTACTACCAGAATGCGACATAGTCTTTGGTTAGGGGCTAACCCAATCACTCGTTGAGAAGTTTCAACTATGGGATTATCAATTACTTGAGCAAGGCTAATCGGAATATCAAATCTAAACACAGTTCCTTGATCTAACACACTGCTGACACTGAGTTTTCCTCCCATCAATTCCACAAATTTATTGCTAATCGCTAATCCTAAACCAGTACCTTCGTTAGATTTATGTCCTGTGGCAGTTTGGGTAAAAGGTTCAAATATTGTCTTCAGTTCACTAGGAGCAATACCAGGACCAGTATCTTCTATTTCAAAGATGATTGTTGTTTGGGAATTGGGAATTGGGAATTGGGAATTGAGAATTGTCCCTGCGTCTTCCTCAGCTCCCCCAGTTTCCCCATTTCCCCAGCTCCCCATCTCCCCATCTCCCCATCTCCCCATCTTCCCATCTCCCCATCTCCCCATCTTCCCATCTCCCCATCTCCCCACTCTCACTCGTAAAGTGACACCGCCTTCCTGGGTAAATTTAATAGCATTACCTAAGAGGTTAATTAAAACCTGACGCAGTTTACCCTCATCGGTTTGGATGTATCGGGGAAGCTCAGGGACTTGCTCGAAAATGAGTTGTAACTCCTTGAGTTGGGCTTTTAAGCCTAGCATTTCTTCCAAACCCTCCAGCAGGTGATACAAGTCGAAACTGGTTTGCTTGAAAGTACTCCTACCTGCCTCAATTTTGGACATTTCTAGAATGTCATTGATTAATTCCAGCAAATGCTCACCGGAGCGGCTAATAATTTCTAGATGTTCTCTTTGTTCGATGGATACATAGGTATCCCGGCTCATCACTTGAGTAAAGCCGAGGATGGCGTTGAGGGGGGTGCGAAGTTCGTGGCTCATATTCGCTAGGAATTCGCTTTTGGCGTGGTTGGCAACTTCTGCTGCTTCTAGAGCCTGTTGCAGCTTTGCTTCTGAGCGTTTGCGATCGCTGATGTCTACCCAGTAACCAACGAACTCGATCGGGTTGCCAGTTTCGTCCCTTACCACCCTCAGTTGATCGTATAACCAGCGGTAAGTCCCTTCTTTATGCTGGAAGCGGTATTCCTGGGAGTGGAACCCCTGCTCCAACAATTGCGGTAATCTACTCCAGAGACCTTGGATGTCTTCTGGATGAACGTGATTGGGCCAAAAATTGGCATCTTCCAGGAATTCTTGCGCTTCGTAGCCAACCACAGCAGTGATATTCTCACTGACAAAAGTAGTCCCATAATCTCCCGATGCCTTGAAACTATAAATGATGGCTGGGCTATAGTTAAGCAGATATTGTAGGCGCTCGTTGGTTAACCTCAATGCCAACTCCGTTTGTCTGCGCTCTAGCTCTGCTCCTGTGCGTGCGGCAAAAATTTGCAAAATCATTTCCTTTCCTGGATCATATACCATCGGTTTGAGATCCAGTACTGCCAAATGACCTAAGACTTCACCAGTTGAGGTAGTCAGGGGACTACCCCAATAGCTTTCTACCCCTAACTCAACTAAATCTTGATCCTCGGGAAAGATTTGTTGCACGCCCTTTGGGTAATGGCATCTCATCCCAGCTAAAACACCGTCACAAGGAGTGCCAGCTAAGTCATACTCAACGTTGTCACCAAACTCTTCCCCCATCCAAAATGCTAAGGTACGAACTTTAGTTTTACCTTCGTCAGCGAACTCTGTGACTACAGCATAATGAACCTGTAGCACTTGAGCCAGATAACGGACACAGGAGTGAAAGAATTCCATACCTGTACTCGAAGCTGTCCCCTCGACAATCAAGCGCAGTGCCTCTTCTGTGTGCTTACGCTCGGTAATATCACTAGTTGTCCCTGTTATCCCGATGACATTACCTTGCTCATCCTGTTGTGCGATCGCATTAAACATCAAATGAACTGGTCTGCCATCTTTCGTTAGATGAGTAGTCTCGTACTGAAAGATTGAACCTGTTGTCATCAGCTCTTGGAAAACTGCGATTTCTTGATGCTTTTGCTCCCTAGGAAGGAAATCCGTGAACGGGTGACGGAGCATTTCTGAGGGCTCATAACCATAAATCTGTTGGGCAGCCTGATTGACGAAGGTATAATGTCCTTGGACATCAACCGACCAGATCATGTCCTGGGAAGTTTCAACTAAGTTCCGATACTTCTGCTCACTTGCTTGCAAAGCTACTTTTGCTTGGTAACGCTCCGTAATATCGAGTACCGTTCCCAAAAGTTGAATCACCTCTCCAGTTGAGTTAGCTACCGATTCTCCTCTAGCCTCAACCTGACGAATTTGACCATTGGGTTGTACGATCCGAAAGTTAAATTCGCAAGCTCCACCCTGGGCAATCATTTGCGCAGTATTTTGTTGCCATAAAGATCGATCATCGGGATGAATCCGCTTGAAGAGTTTCCTATAGCTTGGCTGAGAGCGAGTTGGATCAATACCAAAAATGCGGAATAGCTCCTCTGACCAGGTAATTTTACCAGTCACTACATTGTATTCCCAGCTACCAATATGGGCAATTCTTTGGGCTTGGGCAAGAGAGGCTTGGGAGCTTGCAGCGTTATCAAGTGCTCTACGGAGCTTTGACTCTGTTCGTTTTTGCTCGGTAATATCTAAAATGGTAGTAACAACAAAACGTTTACCATCCTGCTGTTTAAAACAGCTCCGCTTGACATAAACTATTAACTCTGAACCATCTTGGCGCG
The DNA here is from genome assembly GCA_010692635.1 of Symploca sp. SIO2C1. Classification (GTDB taxonomy): domain Bacteria; phylum Cyanobacteriota; class Cyanobacteriia; order Cyanobacteriales; family Coleofasciculaceae; genus Caldora. The sequence goes on from JAAHGL010000159.1 coordinate 3,796, forward strand.
ATACAGTAAATTCCCCTTGGTCATAATTTCCGACTTGAATAAACTCTTGATATTCTTGAAGTAACTCTGATTTTTTAGCTGAGCTTAACTGGGGAAAATGTACAGTAAAGGGTTGATTAATGAGTTCTTCTTGGGTAAATCCATATAGTTGACAGTAGGCAGGATTAACATCTATAAAACAACCGTTTTCATCTGTTAAACAAATGCCTACTGGAGCAGAAGTTAGAATTGAGCGGTTTAATCTGTGGCGGTTACTTAACTCTTCTTTAGCAAGTTTGCGCTCCCGTGCTTCGAGAGCCAAAGATACTAAATCAGCGGCAGAGCGAGCAAAATTTTGGTCTTCAGCTGTCCAGCTACGAGCAGTACTAACATGTTCATTAGATAAAACCCCTACTGTCTCTCCTCCTAATCGAATGGGAACATCCAAGATCGAAGTGATACCCAAAGGAGTTAGATAAGACTCAGAAAACTCGCAAGTTGTGGGAGCGGTATGGGCATCATCTGCTACTATTAGTTGCTCTGTCCTCAAAGCTTGAAAATAAGCTGGATAGTCAGTCCCCAACAGTTCAATCCCTGCACTATGTTGGTTAAGACTCCATTCAAATAAGTCAAGACATTGAATAACCGTGCGCGTTGGGTTAAAAAGCCAGACACTAACCCGTTCAACCTCCAGATTATGGGCAGTTGTTTGGGTTATTTTGGCCAAAGCTGCTGGCAAATCTCCCTGATGAAGTACTTGATTGCTGGCCAGTTCTGTTAGTACTCTATTATGATGCCGCAGTAGGGAATTTTGTTGAGTTAGTTGTTTTTTTAGCCTACCGATTTTCAACTGATTCTCGACGCGGGTTAGAACCTCTTCCACCTGAAACGGTTTAGTAATATAGTCTACCCCACCCACCTTAAAAGCCTTCACCTTATCCGATACTTCATACAAGGCACTCAGGAAGATAATCGGAATATCTTGAGTTTCCGGATTTGCTTTCAACTGTTCGCATACTTGATAGCCATCCATTTCCGGCATCAAGATGTCCAGTAAAATCACCTCAGGGGCACTTGACTGGACAGATCTTAGGGCCAGTCTACCATTGGGAGCCAGCCGCACTTTATACCCTTGCTCCGACAACATGCTGGTTAACAAGTTCAAATTGGCAGGGGTATCATCAACAACTAAAATATTCCCTTTAGATTTGTCATTTGTCATTTGTCATTTGTCATTTGTCATTTGTCATTCCCTACTCTTCGATTAAAGCCAATAGTTCCTCAAACTGAAACTGTTTAGCTAAGGAAGCTAGAGCATTAGCTAGATGATGATTTTGCTTTGGTATTTGTTCGATGAGGGTGAGCATCAAATCTAAATCACCCTCTACTGTTGCTTCTTTGAAGTTAGCTAACCAATCGGTAGGTAAACTCGCAATAGTAGCGGGAGTAAGGATAGATGCTCCTTGGAAACTTTCCTGTATGGCTAAACCTATTGCTGATGCTAACCCTTGGCTATCAATATCAGTTGGAAGAGACTTTTCTTCAGCAACTACTTTTTCGCAAATATAGCGCACCCCCAGATGCTGCTTCATTACTTCAAATATTTCTGACTCTCGGAACGGCTTGCGGATAAAATCATCACAACCAGTAGCTAAAGCAATAGTTCGCTCTTCTTCTGAACTACTAGCAGTTAGAGCAATAATGATGGTATTTGTTGTTTGGGAATTGGGAATTGGGAATTGGGAATTGGGAATTGTCTGTGCGTCTGTGCGTCTGTGCGTCTTAGTGTCTCCCTCAGCTCCCCCATCTCCCAAGCTCCCAAGCTCCCAAGCTCCCCCAGCTCCCCATCTCCCTATCTCCCCATCTCCCCATCTCTCCCGCTCCCTGACACGAATCTGCTGGATAGCTTCATATCCATCCATAACTGGCATTCGCAAATCCATCCAGATTAAGTGGGGTTGCCAATTTTCCCATACTTCAATTGCTTCTTTTCCGTTACTAGCTTCCCTCAGTTCAAAATCAAGGGGGGAAAGTAAATTAACTAATAGTTGACGATTGTACTCTCGATCATCGACAATTAGAAGCCGATAATGGGGTTGATTGGGTTTTAGAGCAATGACTCGGCGCGTTGGTTGTTGAGTTTTGATGGTAGCGCCTTCAACAACAATGACTGGAAGATCAACTTTGAAGATAGTACCACTTCCTACTTTACTACTAACAGTGATTTCACCCCCCATCAATTCCACAAACTTACGGCTAATCGCTAATCCTAAGCCGGTTCCTTCCTGAAATTGTTGATTAGTTGAGGCTTGTACAAAGGGTTCAAAGATACTCTCTAATTCCTCTGGAGCAATACCAATTCCCGTGTCTTCGACTTCAAAGAGGATTGCTAATTGTTCATTGCTAATTGCTAATTGTTGATCACTAGCGATTCCAACTCGCATCGATACCTCACCTTCAGACGTAAACTTAATGGCATTATTAAGTAAATTAATTAGTATCTGACGCAGTTTAAGCTGATCGGTGTGCAGGAATTGAGGAACATCAGTAGAGCATTCAAAAACTAACTGCAATTTCTTCTCTAATGCCTTGAGGTGGAACATTGCTTCTAAGTCATCCACCAGGGAATAGAAGTCGAAATTGGTTGGGTTGAGAGTGATGGAACCTGCTTCAACTTTGGACATATCGAGCACGTTGTTAATCAAACTCAGCAGGTGTTGTCCACTATGGTGAATAATGCGGATGTGTTTTTGGTGTTGTGGGGAAAGATTAGAAGAGTGGCTCATTAGTTGAGCAAAGCCGAGGATGGCATTGAGGGGAGTACGCAACTCATGACTGGTACTGGCAAGGAAAGTACTTTTAGCTCGGTTGGCTACTTCTGCTGCTTCTAGAGCTTGCTGTAAGGTAGCTTCTGCTCGTTTGCGATCGGTAACATCCCAAAAAATGCCTTGAGTACCAATAATGTGATCATTTTCATCCCTGACTGGAGTTTTGATTACTTGCACATAGATGGGTGAGTTATCGACGGGAGCTTGGTGTTTTTCAACAATATCTAGGGTTGCTCCAGTTTGCATGATTGTTTCATTGTCAGCGGTGTATTTATCTGCTAACTCTTGGGGGTAAAAATCGTAGACGGTTTTTCCTAGACATTCTTCCAGAGTTATATCTAAAGTCGAGAGAAAGGCTCGGTTGCCAAAGATAAGCTTCCCTTGGGTGTCGGTGCGATAGAGGCACTGGGGTAAAACATCTACTAAAGACTGGTATTGTAGCTGAGAGTCTCTCAAGGCTTGCTCAGTTCGTTTACGACTACTGATGTCAGTAAGCATCCCTAGGGCCCCAATATATTGCCCCTCCTCATCAAAAATTGCAGTTGTTGAAATAATTGTCCACAAATCAGAACCATTTTTACAGCGGAACTTGAAATCATGCTGTTCACTTATTCCCTGGCGACGGCGTTTGACATTATTGCTGGCAATCTTTTTCTCTTCTTCATCAATGAAAGCAAACATTGACATACCCACCATCTCTTCGACGCTATAGCCCAGCATTTGAGACATTTTGGGATTAACAAAGGTAGTAATACTTTCCGCGTCGATTATCCAAATTCCTTCATTGGATGTTTCAACAATGCGGCGATAGCGCTCTTCACTCTCTTTTAGAGCTTCTTCTGCCTGCTTTTGCTCAGTGATATCTTGGATTTGAGCAATAGAATAAAGGGGTTGTTGCTCGGTATTACGAACTAGGGAAACACTGAGTAATGCCCAAATAATGTGCCCATTTTTGTGTAGATAACGCTTTTGTAGGTTGTAAGAGGGAATTTCTCCCGCCAACAGTTGCTGAGCATAGTTACGGCTAACTTCCACATCTGCTGGATAGGTAATCTCTGGAAAACTCAGACAGAGCAACTCTGACTCTGAGTAGCCTAAAATTTGGCAAACTGAAGCATTAACAGCTAAAAATTGACCCTCTGGAGAAACTAAACACATGCCGATTGCTGCGGTTTCAAAGGCATTTTTAAACCGTTGGGTGCTCTCTTGGAGTGCCTCTGTTCGTTTAGCAACTTCGTCTTCTAAAGTGCGATTGTAGTTTGCTAACAGCTGCTGTGCTTGTTGGCGTTCTGTAATATCTTGAAAAGCAACTAGGGCATAAACAATATTACCCTGTTGGTCATAGATTGGTCTTCCCCAACCCTCTACAGGAATAATCTTGTCTTCTTGGTGGATTTCTATATCATCTACGGTAGTGCTTTCACCTCTCAAGGCTCGCACAATGGGTAAGTCTTCAGAAGGATAAAGCTGATTGGTTCCGGCAATATAACTGTCATAAACTTCGGCAATTGTCTCTGGAGTAGTTTCCCGAACAACTCCTTTGCCCAGTAATTCCTGTCCTCTCTGATTAATATAGTAGGGACTACCATGCTGATCCAGCACTCCTACTCCTACTGGCATCGCTTCGAGGAATTGATTCAATCGACTTTCATTGGCCTGAACTTCTGCATAAAGTTTGGCATTTTCTATCGAAATTGCTGCTTGGGAGGATAAGAAATTTAAGACTTCTAACCGCTCTGGGGTAAATGCCTCTGTAGTCAGGTTATTTTCTAAGTACAGGATACCTACCAATTTGCCTTGATTGAGCAAGGGAGTCGACAGTATTGATTTTGGCTGCTGTTTGAGGATATAGGGAGTACGGCTGAAATTCCCTTCCCGAGCTGCATCATTTAAAACAACACTCTCTTGAGTACGGATGACATAGTTGACAATGGCATTAGCAATCAAAGGATTATCACTTCTACCACTTACGCTTTCAATAGGGATAGACAGTGAAAGCTCAACGAGAAAATCTCCCTCATTACGTGTGATAACCTTCTGCCCTCTGTTCCCCTCCTTGGAGAGGTTAGGGGTGGGTTCTTCTGCCTTGTGCCTTCTTTTAACTTCCTCGGAGTTAACCTTTCCTGAAGCTTCAATCATCCATTGCCCGTTTTTTTCCATTAACAGATAACCTATTTCCGCTCCTGCATTTTCAATGATGATCTTCAGCATCTTGGTTAACAGGTTATCTAAGACAATTTCACTGGCAAGAGCTTGTGAAGCTTTGAGGATGCTAGTTAAATCTAACGCGGCTGCTGTTTTAGTATCTTTTAATTCTTCTGGTTTGGTGTTACTATTTAATAATCTGCCAATTTGGAGATGTTTCGCCTGCCTTTGGTCTTCATCCATTAAATAATAAGCAGCTTCTTGAACCTGGTCATGTAAGAACTTAAACCTGACTCCATCAGTAGCTTGTAGATCTTCGATTGCTGTCAACTCGATTAACTTGTACTGTTTATTCAACGGTAGAAGTAACCCTGCTTGCAGTGCGGGCAATAAATCAGCCCAGACTACCGCCGGTTGATATTGAGAGATAATCCCCAAAGTTGACAAATCAAAGCTATTGCCAATGCAAGCAGCTAACTGCAAGTTCGTTTGAGTTCTCTGTGGTAACAGACTAACTTTCCCTGCCATCAATTCCACCACATTGTTAGTGATGTTCTTTGCTTGTATTTGGGTAAGATCCCATTGCCATTGACGCTCTGTTTGGTTAAAACTTAATAAGCCTTCAACATAGAGCGATCGCAAAAATTCAATGGTAAAAAAGGGATTACCCTTGGTTTTAGTATAAATTAAATCAGTTAATGGCTGACAAGCTGTTGCACTACAAGCTAAAGACTCAGCTATTAAGGCATTTACCTGGTAATTGTCTAAGTTGTCTAAAGCAATGGTAGATAATAGCCCTGATTTTTGTTTAATATCATCTAAAGTTATCTTGAGGGGATGATGAACATCTAACTCGTTCTTGCGATAGGCTCCAATAATGAGTAGATGTTGAATTTTCTCGTCACTCATTATTGTTCTGAGTAAGCTCAAAGAAGCAGTATCAGCCCATTGCAGATCATCGATAAATAAAACTAGGGGATGCTCCGGTTGACAAAGAACCTTAATAAAGTTTTGACAGACCAAATTGAAACGATTTTGCGTTTCTTGTAGTCCAACTTGAGGAACGGCTTGCTGTTGGCCAATAACTAATTCTAAATTAGGGATAACATCAATCAAAACCCGTCCCTTGTTGCCGACAGCCACTAATATTTTTTCTTGCCATGCTCTAAAAGTGGCCGTACTTTCACTCAACAGATGCTTGCACAATTGATTAAAAGCTTGACTAATAGCAGAGTAGGGGATATTCCGTTGATACTGGTCAAATTTACCAGAAATGAAGTTACCTCTCTTAGCAGTAATCGGCTTATGTACTTCATTTACCAAGGCAGATTTACCCACACCGGCAGATCCCGATATTAGGATCATTTTGGTTTTGTTGTTTGGGAATTGGGAATTGGGAATTGGGAATTGGGAATTGGGAATTGGGAATCGGGAATCGGGAATTGGGAATTGGGAATTGGGAATTGGGAATTGGGAATTGGGAATTGGGAATTGGGAATTGGGAATTGGGAATTGGGAATTGGGAATTGGGAATTGGGAATCGGGAATTGTCTCCGTGTCTCCCTCAGCTCCCTCAGCTCCCTCAGCTCCCCCAGCTCCCAATCTCCCCAGCTCCCAATCTCCCCCATCCCCTGCGACTCGCTCAAAGGCAGCTAACAGAGTGTCAATCTCTCGCTCTCTACCATATAATTTCTGGGGAATGTGAAATTTATCTGAGATATCTTGCTTTCCTAGAGGGAAGCAATCTATTTGACCTTTAGTTTGTAGCTGATGTAAACATAACTCTAAATCTCTCTGTATACCATAAGCTGATTGATAACAGTCCTCAGGATTTTTCTCCATGAGCTTCATCACTATCTCACCAACTACTTGGGGAATTTCTCCCTTTGTGCTTTCCCTCAAGGGAGGTGGTTGTTTCGCTAGGTGACAATGGACTAATTCCAGGGGATCATCACTCTCAAAAGGTAGCCTACCCGTCAGTAATTCATAGAAAGTAACACCAACAGAGTAAAAATCACTGCGATAGTCGATGGCTCGATTCATTCGTCCCGTTTGTTCCGGTGATATATAAGGGAGAGTACCTTCTAAAATATTAGGATGGCAGAAAGTTGGGTTTTCTTGTGAAAGTACAGTGGAAATACCAAAGTCAATAATCTTAACAACTTTGGTCGTGGGGTTGAGGATAATATTGCTGGGATTGATGTCCTTATGAATAATTTGGGCAGCATGGATTTGAGCTACAATTTGGATAATCGCGATCGCTAATTCCAGGAACTCCCTTAGCTCCAATTTGCCTGCAATTCCCAATCGAGCCAAGGAGTCTCCCCCAAAATCTTCTAATACCATCACCATTAGCTGTTGCTGTTGCTCACACAAACAAGCATAAGGTTTCACCACTCCAGTCAAATTTAAGTTGCGCATCACTTGATACTCTCGCTTAAACCAAGCAATATGCTCTGGAGTTGGATAGACTTCTCTGAGAATTTTCAGAACAACAGGTTGCTCATCAGCCTTTCGGTAGCCACGATAAATCAGTAAAGCGCTGCTTTCATATAGTTGTTCAGTAAGCCGATAACCAGCAATACCGAAGTTCTGAGTGCTGAATTCTGAGTTCATAGTTGGGAAGGTTGATTGATTATTTTGTCTTCAAGAATAGAATTTGCCTCGGTAACTATTCACCTCTTGCAGCTGTCTCAATCGTTTTAGGGTCAGTTCTGCACATAAATGCTAGAATGCTAGACTGAAGTTTTTAAATTCAATGGTAGTGCCCAGCTTAGATTTCTTACATACCTCAAACCTAATACCTCAAACCTAACACCTAGTACTTACAAAATGCTATATGATTAAGCGCACCTCTAGTTCAAACCAAGCAGACAATTCCTTACCGGAATCCTGGAACTATGAAGCAACAGTCGCCGAAGTTGAAACAATCATTAAGCAAATAGAAGCCGGTGAACTAGAGCTAGCAGAAGTTTTTGAGCAATTCACCACTGCTGTGGAGTATCTACATCAATGTGAAACCTTTCTCACCCAACGGCAACAACAAATGGATTTGTTAACTGAGACATTAGAAATTGACGATTGCTAATTGTTAATGGCTAATTGTTAATGGCTAATGGCTAATTGTTAATGGCTAATTGCTAATGGCTAATGGCTAATTGCTAATTGCTAATTGCTAATGGCTAATGGCTAATTGCTAATTGCTAATGGCTAATTGCTAATTGTATTGGCTCACGCCTAAGGTATCAGGATAGCTCATAGGTCAGATTTTGCACCGTGGCTGACAATATCTCTTTAATTCGATTACCTAACACTCAGTACCACACAGTGTTATTTATATCAAGTAATTTCATAGTAAATTAGATGAGCTTAACATTGTCCTGTAGAGAGCTAACCATTGTCCTCTATAGAGAAACACTATACAATCTGAGACTGTTAACTCTTTCAAGCTACTCAATTTAAAATACTACTTATGGATTCCAGGGTATCTCAATCAATAACAGTTGAGTCTACATCAGAAAACTCCTCAGTTACAAAACCAAATACTGCCAATTGGAGATTAAAGTCGGGTTATTTAAGCAAAGGAGGTTCAGAGTTTGAATCTATTCATATTTTACTGGGTCGATTTTTAGCAGACAGGCATTCTCCCAATCCTCTTAGTGATCAATCCTTACTTGCTGATAATCCCCAATTTCAGTGGGGAGTAGATAAACCTTTGGAAAAAGTCATTGATTCCGAGGAAGCATTCGCTTATCTGATGACTAATCCTCAATTATTTCGCAACACCATCACCATTATCGAGCCGTGGCAACATGTGGGCTATAATCATCTTGGTGAAGATGTTCGCGCTTCTATCAACGTTGCTTACCTAGGTCAGAACATTGCCGATTGTGATTCAATTCTCTTTCCCCTTTGGTCTTCAGGACTTTTTCCCCTGGATAAGCTAGTTCCGATCATTAGTTCAGGTTTAGCAATTGTAGTTGAGGGTGGAGATCCTTCTGTCCGTAATCCTGATTCCTTCGCCGGTTCTCACTGTTCCCACAGAGAAATGGTTCAGTTAACTGAACAAATTCTCTTAGCTCGCACTCCCACTAGCGCTCCTGCTATATTTATTTGTCTCGGACATCAACTTGCCGCTCAAGCCCATATTAGTTTAATTCAACAGGCGGTTAAAGCAGTTTTGGCTTTGGATGTTTTGATGAACGATACTGATGGTAGAGCCTTAAGAAGGCTGAAAAAAGTTTGTCAGCAAATCCAATCAGTAGGCAAATCCTTAGCTGTAAAGAAAAAAAATGGACGCACTGTAGCGGATAATTGGGAACATCCAGAATTTGTCGTTGCTGAAAACGAAACTAAAGAAGTGGGGGATCGCCAGCTACAACATTACCAATCTCCCGATCCTCTCACCTCGGGTATTCCTGAAGAATTGATTATGGCTCATGAGGTTACTGCTGATGAACATGAAGGGGTGATTGATACTTCAATTGAATACGAGCAAGAACTCAATATTGCCATGTTTCACTCCGATGAGGTAAACGAGGAAGCGATGTTATTTGCCAATTGGGCTTATCGATTAATTCATAATGCCCTCATTCCCTGTCGTCATCTAGTCGCCAACAGCTCTTTATCCTGGCTAATTAAGCTCCCTGATGCGATCGAAATCTTATGTTCTACTACTGAAGATGGTGAAGTGGTAACGGAATGTTCTGCTACTTGTATTAACTACAAAGATTTTGAAACCAAAGAAATTCGACGTTCTTTCACCTGCCAATTTCATCCAGAGTTGTTGTCTGATTTACGAGTGGTAGGTGTTTGCGAGTTTCCCTCCTACGCTAAGCTGAAAAGGGATGATGGTGCGAGGTTATTTGCACGATTATTATATGCAGGCATGCAGGAATAAATTTTATATAGCGTTTCTCCAATAAGTGAAGTACTTTCGTTCTGGGTTTTTGCGAATTGGGAATTGGGAATTGGGAATTGGGAATTGGGAATTGGGAATGGGGAATGGGGAATTGGGAATGGGGAATTGGTTCTCACAATTAGATGTATTTGACTGATGCGAGAAACAATATCTTTTCCTCTTCCGGAGCTCCTTGCTCCCCGTTCCCCGTTCCCTTGACAACGACATTTTTTTCTTAACTTGTTACCAATGGCAATTAGCAATTAGCAATTAGCCATTAGCCATTAGCAATTAGCAATTAGCCATTAGCAATTAGCCATTAGCAATTAGCAATTAGCAATTAGCCATTAGCAATTAGCCATTAGCGCATGATCGTGTTTCTCGATAGTAAATAATGAATGTAGAATCACTTACTCATCCTTAACCGTTAATGTTCTTATTCCTTTCTAAACTGCTACCCATATTCCTGTATCCCTTAGGATTAGCTAGTCTGCTGATGGTGGTGGCTTTAATACAGTGGTGGAGACGCTCTCGTTGGGTGCCAATACCAATATCTTTGGCATTAGTACTATTGTTGGTGACGAGTAATAGTTTTGTCGCTAATCGTTTAGTGCAAGAGCTAGAATGGCAGCATATCCCCAAAACAGAATTACCAACAGCACAGGCAATTGTAATTTTGGGAGGTGTAACTAGATCTGTTGCTAAACCAAGATCTGAAGTAGATTTAAGGGAACAAGGCGATCGCATTTTATCTGGAGCACAGCTTTATCGCCAAGGTAAAGCTCCCTTAGTCATTGCTTCTGGAGGGCGTATTGCTTGGCGCAGCGGTGGTGCTCCGGAGTCTGCCGACATGGCAGAGATTCTTAAATTTATGGGTGTTCCTGAATCCGCTATTTTGCAAGACTCCGAATCCCTCAATACCTATGAAAATGCTGTCAATGTGAAGCAAATTTTAGATGAAAGAGGTATTAGCTCAGTATTACTAGTAACCTCAGCCATGCATATGCCACGAGCACTCAAGGTTTTCCAGCGTCAAGGAATTGAAGCCATCCCAGCACCCACAGACTTTCTCGTAAGTGAACTCGAACTCCGCGAACCAAGCATTAGTTCACAAGCAACCATCCTGAGCCTGCTACCAAGTGCTGATCAACTAGATAAAACTACCCGTGTTATTAAAGAATACATTGGTATAGTAGTTTATCGCGTCCGAGGTTGGCTTTAGCGGGAGTCGCTGAGAAGCCCACACTTCCCTATCGGGTAAGTGTGGGAGTATGTCACCTCAACAAGGCAAATGTTTCCAGATGACCATTTATTTTTATAAAGTTGACGAACCCTATGGCTGCTTTTCTAACTTCTCCCCTCACCCGATTCAGTTAGAAGGTTTATCTTGGCCTACAGTAGAGCATTACTATCAATCTCAAAAATTTGTCGGCACTAAGGATGAAAAACTAATCTCAGTGATTCGAGGTGTGCAGACACCGACAGAAGCAGCAGCCATAGGGCGCGATCCTAACCATACACTTTGTCCCGACTGGGAGCAGAGGAAAATGGAAGTGATGTGGCAAGGTGTTGTGAAAAAGTTTCTTACCCATACCGATATTCAGACAATCCTACTTAATACTGGTGAAGAACTGCTGATTGAAAACTCTGACAGAGATTACTTTTGGGGTTGTGGTCAAGATAAAACTGGTGAGAACCAACTTGGTAAAATGCTCATGAGAGTTCGTCAACAAATTCGACAGGGATTAATATAGACGAGGAGACTCGGAGAAAGTTTATCAATTATCAATTATCAATTATCCATTATCCATTATCCATTAATAACTACAGCCCCAATTTTTCCAACACAGGTTGCGTTGCGACAATATGTCGGTCTAAACCCAATTGCTTAGGATCAACTGATAGTGCTAAGGCAACTAATTGGGGTAAATGCAGTACTGGCAAACCCAGTTTATGCCCAATCACTTTTTCCACTTCCGGTTGACGGGAGTCAAGATTCAGGTGGCATAAGGGACAAGGTGTGACTAGACAATCAGCACCAGCGTCAATTGCTTCTTGGATATGTGCTCCTGCCATCTTGAAAGATTGTTCCGAGGCATAGCTAGAAATTGGCCAACCACAGCACTGAGTTCGACCTCGATAATAAACTGGTGTTGCCCCTACTGAGCGAAAGACATTCTCCATTGCTTCCGGTTGCCAAGGATCATCATAGGGCATTGCCTTCTGGGCTCTGAGTAGATAACAGCCATAGAAAGCAGCACATTTTAGCCCACTTAGTTTTTGAGTAACTTTTGCTTGTAGAGCTTCCAGGCCATAATCTGCTACTAATGCCCAAAGCAAATGTTTCACCTCGGTGTTGCCTTGATAAGGAGAGCAACCCTCTTTTTGCAGCAAGCCATTTACCTGTTCAATGTAAGCAGGATCTGCTTGTTGGAGTTCTTTTAACCGCTCATCCACATGGCCAATTACTCCCTGGCAGGTGCTGCAATGAGTCAGTAGGGGCAAATTCAGCTCCTCTGCCAAGGCAATATTACGGGCATTCACCGTGTCTTCTAGCAGTTGAGAATCTTCTTTAAAAGTACCAGAACCACAGCAGGCTGCTTTTTTCAGCTCTAGTAGTTCAATTCCCAGGGCTTGGGTAAGAGCTGCAGTAGATTGGTAGAGTTCTCGACAGGCTCCTTGGGCAACACAACCGGGGAAATAGGCATATTTAAGGGTTTGAGATGGCATAGAAATTTTCAGGTGTGTAGGTGTTAGGCATTACTGACAGTTAAGGTTATGTGCCATTGATCAATATCTTAACCAAGCAAGAGGATTTGACAAAAGTTTATTCACTCATTACTCATTACTCATTACTCATTACTCAAAAAAGCTCTC
>JAAHGL010000016.1 GCA_010692635.1 Symploca sp. SIO2C1
TGGCTAATTGCTAATGGCTAATTGCTAATTGCTAATGGCTAATGGTTAATTGCTAATGGCTAATGGCTAATGGCTAATTGCTAATGGCTAATGGCTAATGGCTAATTGCTAATGGCTAATGGCTAATTGCTAATGGCTAATGGCTAATGGCTAATGGCTAATGGCTAATGGCTAATTGCTAATGGCTAATTGCTAATGGCTAATGGCTAATGGCTAATGGCTAATGGCTAATGGCTAATGGCTAATTGCTAATTGCTAATTGCTAATTGCTAATGGCTAATGGCTAATTGCTAATGGCTAATTGCTAATCTCTCAATAAACACCGAGTCTCGGAGTCTGGCAATAGGTAAGAGACTTGTTTCTCCCATTCAATTGGGGGGGCGAAGCGCTCCTCAGGAGCTTTCAAGAAACAAGGCAGGAGGCAGAGGGCTCCAAGGCAGAACCCACCCCTAACCCAACCCATCCCCGCCCCTCCCAGGAGGGGAGCGAGGAGGGGAACAGAAGGGAAGAGGATTTGACAAAAGTTTCTTCACTCATTACTCATTACTCATTACTCATTACTCATTACTCATTACTCAAAAAAGCTCTCCCACTCCTTTTTTCACCTCACCCTTCTGATAACCAGTAACCAATGACTACGTCATGATGATAAAAGACGAAGAACTCCGGAATCTATATAAAACTTCTGGTGAAGAACATTTGCAGAACCTGGAAGCTGGTTTGCTGCACCTGCAACAGCACCCACGGGATGAAACTACCTTGGAAAAGTTGGCGCGGGAAGCTTATATCCTTCAAGGTGACTCCAGAAGTGTGGGGATAGAACCGGTGGAAACCCTTGCTCATCAGGTGGAAGGGATTCTGAGTAGTATCAAAGAGCAACAGATAGTTTTCACTCCACAGGTAAGCAATTGCCTTTCTCAAGGATTGGAGGCGATTGGTTTACTGGTGCAGGAAGCGGTTACTGGAGAACCAAGTGGGGTGGATACGGCTGTGGTGGCTGAACAGTTGAGAGGAGCTGTTGAGCCATCAGAGTTGGAAGTGGGTGAGCGAAAAAAGGGGTGGGGAAACGAGTCAGCAGACGTGGAGACGCGGGAACACGGGGATGCGGAGAATGGAAATTCCACCTCATATTTCCCTCAGCCGTTGGAAGTTACTCAAGAAGCGACAGCAAGCTTGATTGAAGATGAGGAACTGCGAGAGATTTATCAAATTTCTAGCGCAGAACATTTGCAGAATCTGAAAGCTGGTTTAGTGCGCCTACAACAGTATCCAGATGATGAAACTACTTTGACTCATTTGGTGCGGGATGCTCACAGCCTTAAGGGGGACTCTAGAATTCTGGGCATAGAATCTGTGGAAACCCTTGCCCATCAAATTGAAAACTTACTCAAAAGCCTCAAAGAGCAACAGATAGTTTTCACTTTACAGATGAGCGATCGCCTTTTTCAAGGATTAGAGGCTATGGAGCTACTGGTACAGGAAGCGGTTACTGGTGTATCAAGTGGGGTGGATACGACTGGAGTGGTGGAGCAGTTGGAGGGAGCTGTTTCAGTCTTACCGGTGGAAGCAGTAGTAGAGCAGGGCAATGCTTCCCAAGCAGCACCAACTCTGATTGAAGATGAGGAACTGCGGGAGATTTATCAAACTTCTAGCACAGAACGCTTACAGAAGCTTGAAGATGGTTTACTACACCTACAACAGGATCCCGATGACGAAACTACTTTGACTCATTTGGTGCGGGATGCTCACAGCCTCAAGGGGGACTCTAGAATTCTGGGCATAGAATCTGTGGAAACCCTTGCCCATCAAATTGAAAACTTACTCAAAAGCCTCAAAGGGGAACAGATAGTTTTCACTTTACAGATGAGCGATCGCCTTTTTCAAGGATTAGAGGCGATGGAGCTACTGGTACAGGAAGCGATTACTGGTGTACCAAGTGGGGTGGATACGACTGGAGTGGTGGAGCTGTTGGAGGGAGCTGTTTCAGTCTTACCGGTGGAAGCAGTAGTAGAGCAGAGCAATGCTCCCCAAGTAGCACCAACTCTGATTGAAGATGAGGAACTGCGGGAAATTTATCAAACTTCTAGCACAGAACGCTTACAGAAGCTTGAAGCTGGTTTACTACACCTACAACAGGATCCTGATGAGGAAACAACCTTAACTAAGTTAGTAAGGGAAGCTCACAGCCTCAAAGCCGACTCCAGAATTTTGGGCATAAAATCTGTGCAAACCCTTGCCCATCAACTTGAAAACTTACTCAAAAGTCTCAAAGAGGAACAGATAGTTTTCACTTTACAGATGAGCGATCGCCTTTTTCAAGGATTAGAGGCGATGGAGCTACTGGTACAGGAAGCGATTACTGGTGTGCCAAGTGGGGTGGATACCACTGGAGTGGTGGAGCTGTTGGAGGGAGCTGTTTCAGTCTTACCGGTGGAAGCAGTAGTAGAGCAGGGCAATGCTTCCCAAGCAGCACCAACTCTGATTGAAGATGAGGAACTGCGGGAGATTTATCAAACTTCTAGCACAGAACGCTTGCAGAAACTGGAAGACGGTTTACTACACCTACAACAGGATCCTGATGACGAAGCAGCCTTAACCAAGTTAGTACGGGAAGCTCACAGCCTCAAAGCCGACTCCAGAATTTTGGGTATAGAATCTGTGCAAACCCTTGCTCATCAAGTCCAAGAAATTCTGGAGAGCCTCAAAGAGCAACAGACTACTTTTACTCTCCTGATGGGCAATTTCCTTGCTCAAGCACTAGAGGCAATTAAGCTGCTGATGCAGGAAGCGGTTACCGGCACACCAAGTGGAGTGGATATCCCTAGAGTGCTAGAGCAGTTGAGGGAAGCTGTTTCAGAACAGGGTAATGCTTCCCAAACTGTATCAACCTTGATTGAAGACGAAGAACTGCGGGAAATTTATCAAATTTCTAGCACAGAACGCTTGCAAAAGCTGGAAGCTGGTTTACTGCACCTAAAACATTATCCGGATGATCAAACAACTTTAACCAAGCTGGTAAGGGAAGCTCACAGCCTCATGGGAGATTCCCGAATTCTGGGGCTCGAATTGCTGGAAGCCCTTGCCCAGCAAGTCGAAGAGCTTCTCAAAAGTATCAAAGATCGACAGACAGCTTTCACTCCACAGATGGGCAATCTCCTCACTCAAGGATTAGAGGCAATTAGTCTGTTGGCACAAGAAGCAGTTACCGGTGTACCGAGTGGGGTGGATGCTGCTGGTATGCTCAACCGTTTGCTGGGAGAACTTGCTACAGTTAAAGGACTACAATCGGAAGTAGCTCAACAGCAGGTTAGTACTTCCCAAGTTGCAGATACCTATATCGAAGATGAAGAACTCCGAGATATTTATAAAACCGTTAGTGCAGAACGCTTGCAAAAACTGGAAACTGGTTTGCTGCACTTGGAAAAACACCCTGATGACCAAACGATTTTAGCAGAGTTGCTGCGGGAAGCCCACAGTCTCAAAGGAGATTCTAGAAGTACGGGGATCGAACCTGTAGAAACCCTCATCCACCAAGTTGAAGAAATTTTGGGCGGTGTCAAACGCCAACAGCTGGTTTTAACTCCCCAGGTGAGTGATCTCCTCTATGAAGGATTAGATACTATGGGTTTCCTGGTACGGGAAGCCGTTACTGGTGAGTCGAGTGGGGTGGATACAGCGGGGATGCTCAATCGCTTGCTGGAAGTTGTTCCCGAAGCACAAGCACCAGAACCGCAACTATCCTCTCCCACAGCTCAACCTACACCAACGATTCAGGAATTACCACCAGTTCCCCAAAGAGTGGGTGAACCCTACAACATTGATACCATTCGCGTTCCCACTGCCCAGCTGGATGGCTTAATGACTCAAGCTGATGAGCTAACAGTTACCAGAATCCGTATTGCTCAGACTACCTCTGAAATGGAGAAAATGGTATCTCTGTGGGAAGAATGGAAAGCCTTTCATCGCCAAGGGCAATACTTGAGCTCTTCCTCCTCCAGTACCAATCCCTACGAAGAGCGCTTAGAAACCATGATCAATTCCCTGAGAACTTCGGCTCAGGAAAACAGCGCCAAACTAGACTTCATTGCTGGGGAATTAGGAGAAGGCATTCGTACCCTACGGCTTCTACCTCTATCCACTATCTTTCAGTTATTCCCTCGCATGGTGCGGGATTTAGCCAAACAACAAGGCAAAGAAGTGGAATTGATCATTGAGGGAGGAGAAACAACCGCTGACAAACACATTCTCGAAGAAATCAAAGACTCCTTGATGCACCTACTGCGCAATGCGATCGATCATGGCATCGAGACTCCCGCTGAGCGAGAAAGCCTTGGCAAACCTGCCGTTGCTACAATTCGGCTGAGGGGCTACCAAACTACCAACAGTATTGCGATCGAAATAGGAGATGATGGGCGAGGGTTAGACGCCGAACAAATTAAACAAACTGCTATCAGACGAAGACTCTACACTCCAGAACAATTGGAGCTGATGACTCCCAGCCAGATTCATGCCTTGATCTTTGCTCCTGGCTTTTCCACCCGGACATTTATTACAGAAATTTCTGGTAGAGGTATCGGATTGGATGTAGTTCGTACCAATGTCGAACGGCTCAAAGGCAACATCCAAATCGAATCAATTCCTGGGGAAGGAGCTACTTTCCGTCTACAGTTAGGCACAAGTCTAGCAACTGCCAATGCTCTACTGTTAGAAGTTCAAGGGATTGTTCATGCTCTACCCATTGAATTTGTGCAAACCAGTTTACTCGTCTCCCAAGAGCAGATTGTTACCATTGAAGGTCGAGACACGATTGAATTGGATGGTACAGCTGTGCCTGTGGGGAACCTGGCTGATTTGCTGGAACTCTCCAATTCCCCAGCTTATGCCTCCATCGCCAAAGTTGAGCAGCAACAGAGCCATCTGCGACCTTGTATCCTACTCAAGGTAGGAGAAAAACTATCCGGCTTCTTAATCGATCGCCTGTTGGATACTCAGGAGGTAATACTCAAACCTCAGAGTCAGTTACTCAGACGGGTACGCAATGTCTCTGGAGCAACTATTCTTGGTACCGGGGAAGTGTGCATGATGCTTAACCCCCCAGATTTGCTCCGATCATTGCAGGGGCAAGCTACTTCCCCAGTCTCCATCAAACCAAAGGAAACAGCTAGCAGGAAATCAGTTATTCTCCTAGTAGAAGACTCCCTTACGGTTCGTACCCAAGAAAAACGACTATTGGAAAGAGCTGGATATGAAGTGGTAATCGCTGTAGATGGATTAGATGGCTATAACCAACTCAAAACCAGGGACTTTGATGCGGTGTTATCTGATGTGGAAATGCCCCATCTAGATGGTTTATCCCTAACTACCAAAATTCGTCAACATCCAGAATACAACGAATTACCAATAATTCTAATCACAACCTTGGCTGCGGATGAAGATAAAAGAAGGGGTGCGGAAGCAGGAGCTAATGCTTACATTATTAAAGGTAAATTTAATCAAGATTTTCTCTTAGAAACATTAGAAAGACTTGTTTAATTGTTGTTTGTCATTTGTCATTTGTTGTTTATTGACTATTTTTTGCCAATTCCCAATTCCCAATTCCCAATTCCCAATTCCCAATTCCCAATTCCCAATTCCCAATTCCCTAATGCCCATTCGAGTTTTATTAGTTGAAGATTCGCGGCTTGCTCGAGTCATCCTCAAAAGGATTCTGAACTCATCAGAACAGATGGAAGTGGTAGGAGAAGCTCGCACTGGTTTAGAAGCTTTGGAACTGATTCCCAAAGTTCAGCCAGATGTTATTTGTACCGATCTCCATATGCCCGAGATGGACGGTCTGGAGTTAACATCTGAAGTAATGGCACTCTATCCTCGACCAATCCTGGTGATTAGTGTTTCGGTACAAGAAGAAGATACCCATCAGGTATTTCAGCTGTTAGAGGCAGGGGCGGTGGATATTTTTCCTAAGCCAACTTCAGGGCTGGTAATGAATAATCAGGTTTTCCAGCAGGAGTTGCTGACGAAAATTAAAGTCCTGTCTGGAGTAAAAGTATTTACTAAAAAGCGGAAGCTTGCTGACTCAAAAAAGAGCTTTGAGCTGGAAAATGTTGCCGCTTTTTCTGATAATTCTTCTCGCGAGCCAAAAATAGTAGTAATTGGTGCATCTACAGGTGGTCCCCAAGCTCTACAAAAGCTGTTCGCTGAGCTACCATCAGATTTCCCTGTGCCAGTAATTTGTGTTCAACATATTAGCTTCGGTTTTTTGCAGGGATTAATCGATTGGTTAGCCAAAAGTTGTCGGTTGCCAATCAAGATTGCTCAACCTGGTGACTTACCCAAACCAGGGACAATTTATTTTCCACCAGAACAACGGCATTTAGAACTAGATGGTAGGGGTCGATTTATCTGCCCTGATTCACCGCCATTGGACGGACATCGCCCTTCTGTAACCATCACCTTTGAATCTGTAGCCAAGTTTTATGGCAAGAGAACAGCGGGAATATTGTTGACTGGTATGGGTAGGGATGGAGCAGACGGAATGCAGGTAATCGCCCAAGCTGGCGGCTTTACCATTGCTCAAGATGAAGCTACTTCCGTCGTATTTGGTATGCCCAAAGAAGCGATCGACTTGAGAGCAGCTAAAGAAATTTTACCAATTAGTGCGATCGCACCAATGTTAGTAGATCTGTTACAAAAACAACCAGAAGAATTAATAATTAATAATTAAGAATGGAGAAGGTCGAATGGAGAAGGTTGAACGGAGTTTAAATGAATGGCTTAAACAGGCATTTATTCAGTTAATTGCCAAACATACTGGATTAGTCATTAGAGAGCAAGACCAAGCTGCGTTGAGCGAAAAAATCTTTTTAAGAATGAAAGCTCTCAAATTAGACTTTCCAGAAACTTACTACCAACTCTTAGATACACCAACTTTCGAGAGCCATCAAGAATGGCAAAAATTGGTTCTGCATCTCACCAATCTTGAAAGTTACTTTTTTCGCGATAAAGGTCAATTTATCCTCTTACGCAATTGCATTCTACCAGAATTAATTAACCGTAAACAAAATAGCAAAATACTCCGCATTTACAGCGCCGGATGCTCAACGGGAGAAGAACCCTATTCTCTCGCTATCCTACTTAAGGAACTTATTCCTGATCTAGAGCAATGGGAACTGCTGATTTTGGGTACAGATATTAACCAAGAAGCTTTGGAAAAAGCGCAAAGAGGAATTTACAGCCCTTGGTCATTTAGGAGTGTTAAAGAGGACATCAAGCAAAAATATTTTCGCTCAATTAAAAAACAATATCAAATTGACCCTCAAATTAGGAAGATGGTCAAGTTTCAGTCTTTGAATTTAGTCAAAGATCCTTTTCCTCAGCCAGATTCTGATCTAAGCGAACTTGACTTAATTATTTGCCGCAATGTTTTTATCTACTTTGAAGAAGCAGCCATAGCCAAGGTTATAGACAAATACTACCAGACTCTCCAACCTTTAGGATATCTGATTACAGGTCATGCTGAGCTTTATGGTCAGAATTTGAACCAGTTTCAAACAAAAATATTTCCAGAATCCTTAGTTTATCAACGCCCAGTAGATAATCTAGTTAACGTACCTCCCGCATCTCTACCAACAGAGCAAGGGCTACAATCCTCTACTGAAGACAACCTTCTCCCTTCTGACTTGAAAATAGACGCCGCGACGCGGGGACGGGGAGACGCAGAGAGAGAGATTTTGATGCATGGTGATGAAAAAAATTTTTTCACCGCGACTGACTCCTGCCCTCTGCCTTTTCAAGCAAAAATAAGCTCTACTCAAACTGACCGAACAATTACTGCTAGTAGTAAACAACCTCATACCCTCAGTTCTGGATCTTCCACGACGGAAACTAATTTTAATCAAGAAACAGATAAAGAACTCCTCAGAAAAGCACAAATACTGTTGCGCCAAAAAGCTTACAATTTAGCAATCCGACAGGTAAACAAAGTTATCAAAAAAAATCCTAATAACTGTTATGCTTATTATCTCATGGCAAAAATACAGGTCAATCTCCACCAATACCAAGAAGCAACTCACTATTGTCATCAAGCCTTAGAAATAGATTCTTTCTTCATTGAACCTCATTATTTATTGGCACAAATTGCTCAAGAGCAGAACAATCTAGCAGAAGCTAAGCGTCTTTTAAAGCAAATTATTTATCTTGAGCCTTATTCCCTGGCAGCTTATTTTCAATTGAGCCATATTTATCAACAAGAAGGGGATGGAAAAAGAAGTATAAAAATGCAGCAAGCACTTCTTAATATCCTCAAGCAATTGCCTGCAAATTCCAAAATACTAGAATTAGGAAATTTGACTGCTGCTGAACTAATTTTAGAACTAGAAACAACCTTTTAAACAATTGACAATGAACAATGTATAATGGATAATTACCTCTCATTTAAAGAAGAGTATTGACAATCAGGAAAATATTTTCTTTTTATTTTCTTCATAAATGAAGAGGTCTTAGACCAAATTAACCAATTATCAATTATCCATTATCAATTATCCATTGATAAGTGATTAATCAAGAAATCAAATGAAAGAAGAATCCTATCTCACCTTTAGCTTAAATAACGACCTTTATGGCATCAGCACAGCTTATGTAGAAGAAATTTTTGCTCTGCCAGAGCTGACACCAATACCAGAAGCACCTCCCAATATCGTTGGCTTAGTTAATCTGCGAGGTAATCTTGTGCCAGTCATGGATCTTAATCTCAGTTTTGGCACTCAACTACCGGACTATCACTTGACAGATACTGTCGTAGTCTTAAGTCAAGAAGGCTGGCAAGGAGGCATCATTGTTAATGCAGTTCATAAAGTAAGAAATATTGCCTCAGAAGCAATTAGTAATGAACTTGTTGATAAGCAGCAATTAGTAGGAGATGAGCGCCAACCAATCATCGCTACTATTGAAGGTACAACAGGAGATATTTTAATCCTGAGCAATCCGGAGAATTGGCTTCAGCAAATAGAGACACAAACGACTACATCGATTGATTACCCTCTAGACAAAGAAATTGATACTAGTCACAATGCCGATGAGTCTCAATCCAATGATTCAGAATTATTATCGACAGTACAACCTCTCTTTTGCCCTAATGCTACCCCAGAAGAAAGAGCTATTTTTCGCCAGCGAGCTGATAACCTCAATCTCTCAATCGAGAGTCAAGAGTTAAAGAGTTTAACTACCCTAGCGATAATTGTTTTGGGCAATAATTTTTTGGGCATTGATTTAGAGATGGTGCGGGAGTTTACCGATATCCGCCAAGTAACTCCTATTCCCTGCTGTCCACCACAGATTATTGGTAATATGAATCTGCGAGGTGAAATTCTCACCTTAGTTGATATTCGTGGATTATTGAATCTACCAGTAATAGGTATACCTGATGCGGCTAAGGCAATGGTCGTGGAAGTTGAAGGTATAGTTGTTGGGATCATGGTGGAAGAAGTTCGTGATGCCATGTTCTTGCTCAACCCACAAGAAATAACAGCAGTGCCGACTGCTATCCATGCAATTAATAATGAATATTTGCAAGGAGCAGCTCCTTATCACGAAAAAATGCTCAGTATTCTAGATTTGCCCAAAATTTTACTCAATGGTGGGTTAATCGTTGATGAGGCAATTTAAATTTACAGTGGCTCTGAAGAAACACGCTCAAAGCTAATGGCTAATGGCTAATGGCTAATGGCTAATGGCTAATCTCTGAATAAACACCGAGTCTCCGAGTCTGGCAATAGGTAGGGCTTGCTGAATAAGTAACAAGTAACAAGTAAAAAGTAACAAGTAAGAAGGAATGAAGCATTTATCCTCGTGGGTGAGCACTTCCATTCCCCAAGGTTACTCAGGGATTTCCCATCAAAGTGCAAGGAAAATAAGCTTCTATAGACCATTTCCTTGCACAAGGCTTGGTCAAAAAATCATTGAAAGCACAGTAAGGAAAACTCTTGTTCCTCCTGTCTCGGAGCCTCCTGCCTCGGAGCCTTCTAACGCTCATTACTCAAAAAAGCTCTCCCATACCTTTTTTCTCCTCACCCATTGTGGCCATGGTAAGATGTCAACTGCAATTTGCCCAGAACTAATGAGTGCTGAAATTATTTGTGTTGGAACCGAGTTACTCCTAGGGGATATTCTCAACAGCAATGCCCAATATTTAGCCTGTGAGCTGGCAGACTTGGGTATTCCTCACTACTATCAAACCGTGGTAGGGGATAATCCAGAGCGTTTGCAGCAAGTATTGGCAATTGCTAGTGAGCGCTCTCGGTTACTCATCTTTACTGGTGGACTTGGTCCTACCCCCGATGATCTCACAACTGAAGCGATCGCGGATTTTTTTGGTGTTCCTCTGGTAGAAAACTCAGAAATAATCGAAGACATTGCCAGAAAATTTGCCCAGCGGGGACGTAAGATGACATCTAGTAACCGCAAACAAGCGCTGATTCCCAAGGGAGCTGAAATATTACCAAATATACGAGGAACTGCTCCGGGTATCATCTGGCAACCTCGTCCCAATTTAACAATTCTTACCTTCCCTGGTGTTCCAGCAGAAATGCATCAGATGTGGAGGGAGACGGCTGTTCCTTACCTTAGAAACCAAGGTTGGGGTAAAGAAATCATTTATAGCCGCACCTTAAGATTTTGGGGCATTGGGGAGTCAACTTTAGCAGAAAAAGTTGCTTCCTTTCTACTGCTAAAGAATCCCACAGTTGCTCCCTATGCCAGTAAAGGAGAGGTAAGGTTGCGTGTTTCTGCTCGTGCTCCTACAGAAGCTGAAGCCCAAAAGTTGATTGAACCCGTTGTACAAGAATTACAGCAAATAGGGGGGGCAGATTATTTCGGTGCAAATGAGGATACTCTAGCATCCGTGGTGGGTCAACTTTTGAATGAAGCAAATGAAACCCTCAGTGTTGCAGAATCCTGCACTGGTGGTGGTCTCGGTGGTATGCTGACCAATATTTCCGGTAGTTCTAACTACTTTTTGGGGGGTGTCATTGCTTATGACAACTCTGTGAAAGCTTCTTTGCTTGGTGTCAAGCAATCAGATTTATACACAGTAGGTGCAGTCAGTAAACCAGTGGCAATGCAAATGGCAACAGGCGTACGTTCTCTTCTCTCCAGCAGTTGGGGACTGAGTATTACTGGTATTGCTGGACCAAGTGGTGGTACAGAAACTAAGCCTGTCGGTCTGATCTACATCGGTTTAGCACAACCAGATGGGGTTGTAGAATGCTTCAAGTATCAGTTGGGTCAAAATCGTAGTCGGTCTTTAATTCGCCATGTCAGTGCTTGTCATGCACTTGATCAACTACGCCGCAGATTGCTGGCTAGAGATAAACTGCCAGTTCAAAAAGATTAAAAAGCTTACTACACAGGCTTTCTTCGCTTCTGCCTTCTCTTCCCCTCCTTGGAGGGGTTAGGGGTGGGTTCGGGTGAACGAAATTTTGGGTGGGATTTCCTAGCTAAGTATCCAAAAATTATAAGTTCTCTCTTCTCCCTCAGCTCCCTCAGCTCCCCCAGCTCCCCCAGCTCCCCACCCTTTTTTTCGCTCACCCGGTGGGTTCTGTCTTCTTCCTTCTTGCACTAGTGGAAATACTGGTTATGAATATGTTAACCTAGGAGCTATAAGAAGAACAACCCTTTTGTTTTTTTGGGTTACAGATAGTATCTATGACCAAAAAGACTGGTCAATTTGGCTTATTAATTCCGTCTTCTTACCCAAGAAGTATTTTGGGATACTTTAGCTGATTGTTCAGTTGACTGCGTTAATAGAAGACACCATTTGTCTCACAGGAGCTTTCTGTTTAATGGATTATATAGGCAAGGTTTTGGAAAAAATTAAAGAATGGGCACGCCGATTAATTGAAACTCTCCTAGGTCCAGACGTGCAGCCTGAACCTGAACCAATTCCTATCCCTGTTGATGACTCAGGACGTCGTCGTTAATTATTGATTGTGCCTAATGATACCATAATTAATCTAAGTATTCTGGTTCTCCATGGTCCTAATCTTAATTTATTAGGACGTCGAGAGCCAGGTATTTACGGTTCAGTAACCTTAGATCAAATTAACCAGTTATTACAGCACGAAGGACACAAACTGGGGGTAAAAGTTTTTGCCTTACAGTCAAACCATGAAGGTGCATTAGTAGACTCAATTCATGATGCTTTAGGCAAGCATCAAGGAATCTTAATTAACGCCGCTGCTTATACCCACACGAGCGTTGCCATCAGAGATGCTCTAGCAGCAGTAGCTCTTCCTGTAGTGGAAGTTCATCTGAGTAACATTTATCAGCGTGAAACCTTTCGACATCATTCTTTTATCGCACCAATAGCAATTGGGCAAATTAGTGGCTTTGGTGCTGAGAGTTATCGTCTAGGACTACATGCTCTGGTTGATAATCTTAGGAAATCAGAAAAAAGCTGAAGGGCTTTTTTGGATTAAAATCTAACTAATGGGATATTTTTTGATTTAGAAGTCCCTTGAGCTTCGAGGTAATTTTTATAAAATATTACAAAGTATTACTTTATCCCTCAAAAATGAGACTGAAGACCTAGCTCTTCTTTAAAATTCGGAGAAGCCTTACTCTACTCCGAATCAACCTATGTTTCAGCCTTTTCTCCGCTACTTAGAAAAAGAACTGTTCACTCGCTTCGAGTTACGGGGTTGCCCTATTCCGAGCGAATTAGAATTTCAAGTCAGCCAGCGTGGAAAAACTCCAGCTATGATAGAAAGCTGGTGCTACGAATCTCCCGAATTCCGAAAAATCCGCTACACTTACATCAATGCTGGAGAAATGGCACAGATTTTTAATAGTGTCATTTATCCAAGACATAACTACGACTTGCCCTTACTAGGCATTGATTTTCTAGCCTTTGGCAAGAAGAAAATTCTAGTTGTTTTAGACTTCCAACCGTTGTTTCGCGATCAAGAGTATTTAGAAAAATACATCGAGCCAATACGTACAATTAGAGATAAGTATAACGAGTTGGCGCAAGATTTACCAATGAAATTTTATGATGCCAGTCAGTATTTCTCTCCCTACCTGCTGTTCGCTAAAACTGATGCTGAAACGGTTGTCAATAGACTTTTACCTGCCTATCAAGAATATATTCAGCTATATTGGCAACTGTTAGAAAAAGCAGAACCTTTAACACAACCAGAAGCAATAGAACGCATCATCAAAGCTCAAAAAGATTACGACCAATACAGTGCTGAACGAGATCCAGCTTCGGGGCTATTTAGCAGCTATTTTGGTCATGAATGGTCTGAAAAGTTCCTCTATGAATTTTTGTTTGAAGATGCTGCCCCTGTGGCTGTCTCTACTTAGGAAATGTAATTACCGATCAACAAGTAAGAAGCTAGAGACCAGAGTACTAGGGGTGAATGGTTATTCACCCTAACTAAAAGGATTTCAAACTATCGGAATCATGCCTGTTATCTATTTTCTATTAAGGTCATAGCCTCCTACTTATTACTTATTACTTATTACTCATTACTTAAAAAGCAAACCCTAATTATGTCGCTCTACCAACCCTTTTTAGACCATGCCCTCCCCTTGCTTGAAGAGCAACTAGATTTAAGTCCTTATCCGATTCCCGAAGGGTTTGAGCGCAAAGAAGCGACCACAGGCAAAGGCAAACGAGAAGAAACGGTTGTCACTACTAGCTATGCTTTTAAATCCCCGAAACTGAGGCAAATTCGAGCTGCGCATGTTCAGGGAGGAAAGTCTCTACAAGTTCTTAATTTTGTCATCTTCCCCCAGTTGAACTATAATCTGCCTTTTTTTGGTGCGGATTTAGTCACCTTACCGGGAGGGCACCTCATTGCTTTAGACATGCAGCCGCTCTTTCATGATGAGACTTACAAAAAGAAATATAGCGACCCCATCTTACCCATCTTTAAATCTTACCTAGAGGATCTTCCCTGGGGAGGGGATTTCCCAGAAGAAGCAAAACCTTTCTTTTCCCCAGCTTTCCTGTGGACTCGCCCTCAAGAAACAAAACTAGTCCAGACGCGAGTATTGGAGGCATTTAAGGAGTATCTGGAAGCTTATTTAAATTTCGTCCTGGCAGCTGAACCAATTAGCGATCGCCAAAGCCTAGAAGAGATCCAAAATGCACAACTGCGCTACATTGGCTATAGAGCAGCTAAAGATCCAGCACGAGGAATGTTCACACGTTTGTATGGGGAAGAGTGGACGGAGGAGTACATTCACGGTTTCCTATTTGATTTAGAACGCTATTTAGATCAAAAAATGTTGCTAAACAAGTGATAACTCAAACCAAGAAAGTACATCTGCTTGTTTTATTCTCCATGCTCTTTTTTCCCTGCTCCTTGTTCTCTTCCTTTCAGTGACATGGGATACTTTTTTATTGGAAAATCCCTTAGCTCTCTGAACCTTAGCATTGGTTTAGCAAGTATAGCTTTTTTAAGTATTTATTACTTGCTGCAAAGGCAGATCTTCCAGCGTCGCCAAGCAGAAATGAGCTTGCGACAGCAAACTGAAAGGGAAAGGCTAGTCAACCAAATTGCCCAGCACATCCGCCAATCTTTGAATTTAGAGGAAGTGCTCGCTACTACCGTCTCAGATGTTAGGCAATTTCTCCTAACTGATCGCGTTTTGATCTATCGTTTTTGGGGAGATAAGACGGGAAGTGCCATTACTGAAGCCGTCTTGCCAGAATATCCGGCGATTTTAGGTCAAACCTTTCCTCCAGAAGTCTTTCCTCCAGAGTACCACCGAGCCTATGCTGAGGGTAAGATTCGGGCGATCACCGACGTGAACTCGGAAGATGTAGAGCCTTGTCTAGCAAAATTTGTCTCTGAGTTTGGTGTCAGAGCAAAATTAGTCGTTCCTATCGTCCAACAAATACGAGAACTCCATCCCTCAGACATAGGAGAAAGTAAGTTGCCTTCCTCTGAAAGTCAGAAGGGTAGGGGACAGGGAGAAGAAACTTCCCGTCCTTACCTTTGGGGGCTACTCATTGCACACCATTGCAGTGCTACCCGACAGTGGCAGTCGTGGGAAATTGACTTGATGAAGCAACTGGCGACTCAGGTAGCGATCGCTATCCAGCAGTCGGAACTGTACGAACAACTGCGACAACTCAACGCTGAATTAGAGTGCCGAGTGCAGGAGCGTACTGAAGAACTAGCGAAAACTAATGATGCCTTGCACCATACTAATCAAACCCTGCTTTCTTTGATTTCTGCTTCTCCTCGTGCCATTTTTACCCTTGACTTGCAAGAACGGGTCAAAATCTGGAACCCTGCTGCTGAGCGGATGTTTGGTTGGACAGAAGCAGAAGTCCTGGATCGTCCCAACCCTGTCATGACTGATGAAGACGGGGCAGACTATCAAGCCATCTGGCGAGATATTTTAGCAGGAATCGCGCCCCCCAGCTTAGAAGTGCGTCGGCGCAAAAAGGACGGTTCTCCTATTGATATCATCTTTTCAGCAGCTCCCCTGAATGACAATGAGGATAAGGTTAGTGGATTGGTGGCTGTTGTAGCTGATATTACCGAACAGAAGCGCACCTCCGAACAAGTCCGCCTGCTGCAATCGGTGGTTGTCAACACCAATGATGCTGTCATCATCACTGAAGCTGAGTCTATCGATTTTCCAGGTCCCCGCATTCTCTACGTCAACCAGGCATTTACTACTATGACTGGTTATAGTCTAGAAGAAGTTTTGGGACAAACACCCCGCCTCCTTCAGGGTCCGAAAACAGATCGCGGTGCGCTTGATCGGATACGCTCTGCCCTCTCTCGTTGGGAATCGTTCACCGTAGAAGTTATCAACTATCGTAAAGACGGCACCGAATTTTGGGTTGAGTTCGGTGTCGTGCCAGTTGCAGATAAGCAAGGTCAGTACACCCACTGGATTTCAGTACAGCGAGACATCACTGAGCGCAGGCGCACAGAAGCAGCTTTGCGCCAAAGCGAAGAACGCTTCCGCTCCCTGATCGAAAATGCTTTGGATATCATTACCATCCTGGCTCCCGATGGGACAATTCACTATGAAAATCCCTCAGTTGAGAAAATATTGGGCTACTCGCCCCAAGATTTAATTGGTGAGAACTTTTTTGCCTACATCCATCCCGATGACCTAGCCAATATCTACCCTATCCTCAATCAGGCTCTGTCTAATTCAGAGGAAACTCACCCTATTGAATTCCGCCGCCGCCATCAGGATGGACAATGGCGAACCTTTGAAGCGTTACCAAAGGCACTTAGCTTTAGCCAAACAGCTCAGTCCTTGGTTGACAGTGACTCATCACCAACAATTGTCATGAACTCCCGAGATATTACTGAAAGGAAGCGATTAGATGAAGTGCGGCTGGCTTTGGAGCGAGAGAAAGAATTGAGTGCTCTGAAAACCCGCCTCTTTTCTATGGTCTCCCATGAATTTCGCACACCTCTGAGTACTGTCCTTGCCGCAGCTCAACTACTAGAAACTTCTCCAAGAGCCTGGGAAAATCCTGAAAAACGACAGAGAAATCTGCGCCGAATTCAAGATTCAGTCAAAAATATGGTTCAACTTTTAGACGACATTCTAACAATTAATCGCGCTGAAACTGGCAAATTGGAATTCAATCCAGAATGGCTAGACCTAGAGAAATTTGGTCGTAATTTTCTTGAAGAGATGCAACTGAGTGCAGGTATTCAGCATACACTAACTTTTGTTTGTCGAGGGGAAAATACTGTTGTCTATGCCGATAAAAAGTTATTACGCTCCATTTTTGCCAATATTATCTCTAATGCCATTAAATATTCACCAACGGGTGGACAGATTCAATGTTCTCTCACCTTTGAAGTACAAAGCGTCCAAATTCAGATTCGCGATCGCGGTTTAGGCATTCCCGCCGAGGAGCAAAAACAACTCTTTGAGCCTTTTTACCGGGGCAAAAATGTCCGTTATATTGAGGGAACCGGACTGGGGCTAGTAGTGGTTCAAAAGTGTGTGGACTTACATGGGGGTAGCATCGAGATCGCCAGTCAAGCTGGAAGAGGCACGACTGTTACTGTTAGACTTCTGACAGATATTAGGTGTTAGTTGGGCATTATTTGCGATCGCGCGATCACTAGACATTTAAATTGTGAATTAGTACTGACGCACCGGATGCGGAGATTAGGGCAGCCAAATTTAAATGCGTCTTAGCTTAAGGAAAATCTCTTCCCCTATTTCTAATTCCCAAACAACAAATGACTAATGACCAATGACAAACAACAATCTCATGCAGATTTGATATTACTCAAACGGTAGCCCATTCCATGAACTGTCTCAATCAAATTGTCTGGAGCTCCTGCCGCTTTTAGCTTAAGGCGCAAACTTCTCAAATGGACTTTAACTGTATCTTCTTCTACAGTTTCCTCCGTCGGCCAAATGTGTTGGATAATAGCCCGACGACTGAGGAGGCGGTGGCTATGCCGTAAGAGCAGCTCTAGGATACAGTACTCCTTTGGAGTTAGGTGGATGGGAGTGTTAGCGTAGCTGACTTCGTAAGCACTAGGATCGAGGCGCAATCTGCCCCACTCTAAAACTGGTGTCAAGGATGCCCTACCCCTACGTAACAAGGCGCGAATACGAGCAAATAACTCTCCTAAATCAACGGGTTTGATGATATAATCATCTGCGCCAGCATCTAGCCCAGAAATTTTATCACTAACTGTGTCGCGGGCAGTAACCATCAAGATGGGCATTTGATAGCCCTGCGATCGCAACAGCTGACAAAAGCTGATGCCATCAAGTTCTGGTAACATGACATCTAGCACTAGCAGGTCATAATCGCTCACCTTGATATATTCTAGAGCTGATTCTGCCTCCAAAGCCCAATCAACGACATAGAGTTGGTCAGTTAGGGCTTCTTCTAAGGTCTCAGCCAAGCGGCTATCATCTTCAACTAAAAGAATCCTCATC
The DNA here is from genome assembly GCA_010692635.1 of Symploca sp. SIO2C1. Lineage (GTDB taxonomy): Bacteria > Cyanobacteriota > Cyanobacteriia > Cyanobacteriales > Coleofasciculaceae > Caldora. The sequence goes on from JAAHGL010000016.1 coordinate 17,953, forward strand.
CTGTCTCTGTGGTTCTAGTGCAGCGCGGGGGAAATAACCCACCAGTTAAAAAAGGTGAAATAGCCTACTATATAAGCTTTCTTTCCTCGGAGCCTTCTGCATCGGAGCCTTCTGCCTCCTTACACTAGGTTCAAATTTAGCAAAAAAAGGTTCAGTTTTTAGATAACTTTGCAAAAAAGTCATTTGGGTCTGACTGAGGGCAAAATTGTAAACTTATATTGCAGAGTTTAATAGTTGTGTCTCGTCAGGTTGCATATTTATCCTTGGAGCCTGTTGTCTACAGTGGTTCGTATTTCGGTTTTCTTTCCGATTTCTTTCCGATTTCTTCACCAGTTTCTGTGCTGGGAATTTGTTAAGATTGCTTAATTTTCTCAACTAATATCTAGACGCAAGCCACAAAACTTCAGCATCAAGGAGATGATTTTCCTATGACTTTTGGACCAGCCTCCCAACTGGGAGTCGCCTTATTTGAAGAAACCCCACCTTGGGAGATGCTCCCAGGTCGCTCTGACGAAGAAGCAGAAAGCATCATTCGTGCTGTTTACCGGCAAATTCTCGGCAATGCCTACGTCATGGAGAGCGAACGGGCGGCCATTCCTGAATCCCAGTTCAAGCGCGGAGAATTGAGTACCCGTGAGTTTGTCAGAGCTGTGGCTAAATCTGACCTCTACAAGTCCCGTTTCTTTGATACTTGCCCTCGATATCGGTTCATTGAACTCAACTTTAAACATTTTCTCGGTCGTGCCCCTGATGGGTTAGAAGAGATGCGGGCTCACAGCACCATCTTGGATACTCAAGGGTTCGAGGCAGAAATTGATTCCTACCTTGATAGCGACGAATATCAGGACGCCTACGGAGAAAACATCGTCCCGTACTATCGGGGTTACAAGACTCAACCGGGCAAAAATATGGTGGGCTTCACTCACATGTTTGCCCTGGCGCGGGGAGCTTCGAGCAGTGACCTGAAAGGCAGCCTTTCTGGAAAAAGCCCTGTGCTGAACCAGTACGTCATCCAGGAGACTCCCCTAGCGGTGATTCCTCCTTCTGGTGGGTCAGCTGGAAATGGTTGGTCTTTCCAAGAAACCTTGGCTGGGGCGCGGACTCGTTTGGGTTCTGGTGCTGGCGAAGAAGGCAAAGTCTATCGTATCGAAGTTACTGGCTACAGTTCTCCCGGCAAGGTTCGTCGCATCTCCCAGTTCCGTCGCAGCAACAAGGTTTATTTTGTGCCCTTTGACAAACTATCACAAGAATATAAGCGCATTCACGCTTTGGGCGGCGTAATTTCTAGTATTACTGCCTGCTAACTCGGATTAAAGATTGTTTTAAGGAGAATATCAATGAGTGTCGTTTTAGATGCCCCAGTAGAACTTAGCCCTTCAAGAAATCCTGACGAAGTGGCAGCGGTCATTCAAGCAGTTTACAAGCAAGTCTTAGGTAACCCCCACGTTATGGAAAGCGAGCGGTTGGCTATTGCTGAGTCTCAGTTAGCTAACGGCAACCTAACGGTGCGAGAATTTGTCCGTGCTGTAGCTAAATCTGACTTCTATCGCAGCCGCTACTTTGAATCTTGTGCCCCCTACCGCTTTGTCGAACTTAACTTCAAGCACTTATTAGGTCGGGCTCCCTCTGAGCAAGCAGAACTTTCTGAGCATATTTGCCTGTGTGTCGGCGAGGGCTATGATGCGGAAATCGACTCCTATATCGACAGTGATGAGTATCACGAGAAATTCGGCGAAAATATTGTGCCTTACTATCAAGGTGCTCAAACTCAGGTAGGACAGAAGAATGTAGGCTATAACCGCACCCTTTCCCTGTATCAAGGATATGCTGGGGTGGACAGTGCCTTTTCTGGAGCTCGTTTAGTTAGCGATGTTGCTAACAACAGTGCTACCAAACCAGCTGTTCCTACAACTGGAGGTCGTCTGTCTGCTTACAAGGATGCTACAGAAAAGACTTTCAAGATTCTGGTATCAGGATCGAAATTTGACTGCCCACGCCGAGTCAGTACTACGGAGTACATCGTCCCGGGAAATCGCATGACCCCACAAATCCAACGGATTAATCGAGCTGGCGGCAAGATCGTCAGTATCACTGAGGTGGTATGAAGTGACCACAGCTAATTGCTAAGTAATCAATGGTTCGTAGTTGAGCTTTAGCGCTCAAGTCTTAACTAGAGAGTACTAAAGCCCAACTACGAGCCAATGTGGTAAAAAATTCGTTTAAGAAACCAGAACACATGGCAATTCCTCTACTCGAATACCCCCCAACTAGCCAAAACCAGCGTGTTGCTAGCTATGAAATTCTAGGGGAAGAACAACCCCGGATTTTCACTACCGAAAACCTGCCCTCCCCCTTGGAAATGGATAATTTAATTGGGGCAGCTTATCGGCAGATTTTTAATGAGCAACAGATGTTGTTGAGCAACCGCCAAAAAGGTTTGGAGTCTCAACTACGCAACGGTCAAATTACTGTGCGGGACTTCATTCGTGGACTAGTGCTTTCTGAACCATTCCGGCAGCGCAATTACGAAGTCAATAACAATTATCGGTTAGCCCAAATGTGCGTCCAGCGAATTCTCGGACGTGACATTTACGGCGATCAGGAAAAGATTGCTTGGTCGATCGTCCTTGCAACCAAGGGTTTACAAGGGTTTGTTGATGATCTGCTTAACAGTGAAGAGTATCTGAGTAACTTTGGTTTTGATACTGTTCCCTATCAACGGCGGCGGATCTTGCACCAACGCCCCGAAGGAGAGCTTCCCTTCGCTCGTATGCCCCGCTATGGTGCAGACTACCGCACACAACTGGAGGCAATGGGTTACTTCCAAACCAGGGAACTCAATTATCCTTGGATGTGGCAGCCGTATACTCCCCCAGAATGGCTGGGCAAGATAGGTGCGGTAATTACCATCGCTGGCGCTGGAGTGCTAGCTTTCGGTACAGTGGGAGTGGCCCTAGCTGCTTGGGGAATAATTTCCCTGTAATATCGTTTTAGCAAGTACATTCACAAGACAAACTTTACTAATTAAGGAGAAATCAATGGCAGGTTTAGCAGCATCATTCGTCTGTGATCCAGTAGAATTGCGACCTGATGCAACAGAAGGCGACTTACAGGTAGTTATTCGTGCTGTTTATAAGCAGGTTTTGGGTAACGCTCATATACTCTCGCAACAGGGTCTAGATAATGCAGAATCCATGCTCCGCAATGGCAATGTTACAGTTCGGGGCTTTGTCAGGATGGTGGCTCAATCTGATCTGTATAAGTCCCTCTTTTTTGAAGGGAATCCTCCCTATCGCTGTATTGAGTTAAACTGCAAACATTTGCTCGGTCGTGCACCGCTAGACCAGGCAGAAATTTCCCAGCAGGTTCAAATTTACAACGAACAGGGCTATGCTGCAGAAATTGATTCTTACCTGAATAGTGAGGAGTACCTCCTGAATTTTGGAGAAAATATCGTTCCCTATCCCCGCTGTATAACCAGCCAAACAGGAATCAAGAATAATGTCTTTAACCAGACAGTTTCCTTATTCGGTGGCTACGCCACTAGCGATAGCAGCAAACAAGCTCAATCGACTTCTACAGTAGCTGGCAATCTGCCCCAAAAAATTAAGGTTGCTAGTTCTCGTGGTGGTGCTTCTGGTTCAACCAATAAGCGGTTCTGCATTACTGTAGCTAAACCAGGAGTTACTCCTATTGCGAAGCAGAGTAACGCGACTTATGAGGTAGGCTACGCTCAACTGTCCAAGAAAATTCAAAACATTCAAAAAATAGGAGGCAAGATTCTCAGTGTTACTGAGTTAGTCTGAAATTTTGAACCGTTGAGGTCCGGTATTTCCAAGAGAATAGGAGAAATGCTAGTGAAGCAACCTTGTTCTAAGCTTACTCAGTGGTAACTAGCATAACTTTCACTGCTAGGAATTCAGACTAAAATTCTGCTATAATACAAACCCAAATCTCCTACTTGAGTATCTCCTACTTTTCCAGAGCGAATTTTGGGTTAATTCGCTCTATTTTTAATTTTATCCATAAGGAAAAAGGGACAAAGGCAAACTTTCTTCTACCCTGTCAAGGTAGAAGCTTTCACTCAATTCTAACAGCTCTCAAACAACTCTTTTTGTCGTGGATATTACCAAATTTGTCGAGGATTCTCTAGGGCAATGGCGCTCTCAACGCAGTGCCCACAATTTAGCTTTCAGCTACTTTGAGCAAGTCACTTCAACTATTGATATTGTTCCTTTGGCTAAAGATGATTCAGAAGTGCTCGACTTGTGTAAATCCTATGAAATTGACCCACAAATGGTCAGCGATCCCTTCCGTATGAGTTGGGAAGGAGAGTCTGATTGGGAGGAAGGAGAAACCTTTGAGGGAACCACAATTTTAGTGCCGATTCCTGAGCCAGATAATCCGCAAGCAGGAAGGTTGCTGCGGGAGCAAGGTTATGCAGAAACCATCCCTTCCATTGGGAAGTATCACTTTAGTGAAGATGGCACGTTTGTCCTCTTAACTGCATACGATAGAGCAACAGCTGAAGAAAAAATTTGGTTCGTTAACCCCAACTTACGTCTGCGGGTTTCCTTAATTAAAACTAGTGCGGGCTCTGGGGTACTCACTGCTTCTTTTTCTTCAGAAATTCGTTCTTTATCAGGATTAAAAGATTAACAGGATTTTTAAGATTAGGGGTACTCACTGCCTCTTTTTCTTCAGAAATTCGTTCTTTATCAGGATTGAAAGATTAACAGGATTTTTAAGATTAATGGAAGAAGATTTAATGCTAACCTTAGCACGCTGGATGGCAGGGGATTTTAGTAATCAAAAACAAGCGTTGGCAGATTCGAGAAACTACGCCCATATTCGTGTTTTTTTCCGTCCTTTACCTTGGGATTTTTTTTCAGGAATTGGCTTTTATTCCGAGCAAGCGTATGATCATGACCTCTGGACGCCCTACCGCCAAGGGGTTCATCGATTTATCGACCAAGGAGAGAAAATTTATGTTGAAAATTACAGACTGCAAGATCCAATTCTCTATGCCGGAGCTGGACGAGAACCAGACATCTTAAAAACGATTACTCCCGATTGTCTTGAACGCCGCTATAACTGTTCTATGGTTTTTTACCAGGAGGGTAATCTATTTCGGGGGGAAGTTGAAGGAAATTGTTGTTTCATTGAAAAATCTGGAAAACAAACCTATCTAGTTAGTGACGTAACACTGACAGAAACAACTTTCGTCAGTTTAGACTTGGGGAAAGATGTTACTAACCACAAACAGGTGTGGGGTTCAACAGCTGGTCATTTGAAATTTGAAAAGCGCCAAAGCTATGCTTCGGAAGTGCCAAAGAATTATAAATTAGGAATGATAAGTTACTAATTTTTGATGCTCTCTTGGCTGTAACAGAAGTTAAAGGTCCAATGAACAATGCTCCCTCCAGTCGCTCGTAAAAAAATGCAAGCTTGGATTCGCAGCCGCCATCTGATTTGTTCAGGAAACTTTTTTCTGTTTGAAACTTTAGATTATTCAGCTGTTGAGCGCTTTGAACAATGTGTAACCAGTTTAGGAGGAACTTTAATCTGTGTCGAACCTACCAAGAGAGTTTGGATGGGAACTCACCGCAAAATTTTGCTCTATCAAGCTAGAGCCAGCTTGCATACTCCCCACCACGAATTGAAACAATATTGGTTCAAGTACGGTAGTTTTAATACCCGATTTGATGAAACGCCTTAAGTTTGTTATTGGTCATTGGTCTTTTGTCCTTTGTACTAATCATGCTTGACAAAAGATGCAAAGTACCACGACTTGCATTACGTGGTATGACCTTAACAAAATTTAGATTTTTATTTATTTACAGGAGGAAAATTTTCAATGATTAGTAATTTACCACCTTCAGTACTTGGCAAAGCCTCGGAATTAGGGATTAGCTTATTTGAAGAGACAGCTCCCATTCAACAGTCAGTCAATGCCTCTTCAGAAGAAGTCGAAGGGGTTATCCGAGCTGTCTACCGCCAGGTGCTAGGTAATGCTCACATTATGGAGAGTGAACGCCTCACTGTTCCTGAATCCCAGTTGAGAAACGGAGAAATTACGGTACGGGAATTCGTGCGGCACGTAGCGCAATCAGAACTTTACCAAAACCGCTTTTTTTACAACTGTTCCCAACTTCGCTTTATCGAGCTCAATTTTAAACATCTGCTCGGACGTGCTCCAGAAAGCCATGAAGAACTGAGCCTTCATGTCCAGATTCTTGATGAAGGGGGCTATTTATCTGAAATTGACTCCTACCTCAATAGCGATGAATATCTGGATGCTTTTGGGGAAAACATCGTTCCCTATTACCGAGGTTACAAAACCCAGACAGGAAAGAAAGTGGTTGGTTTTAGCCATCTGTTCCAACTGCTGCGAGGTTCTTGTAGTAGCGATCTCTCCAGTTTTGTAGGAACTAACTCTCGCTTACAGCGATCGCTTCTAACTAACCAGCCAAGTGCAATGGTTCCTCTATCATTGCCTCCTACACCACTAACTGATACTCAGCAATTGATTGCTAAAGCCCTAGGTCTCAAAGCCTATCGCTCTGTTAGCGATCAGATAACTCCTAGTGCTCCACCGAAGGATGTTGACTTGGGACCAGCCTTGCAGGAACAGTACCAAGCCTGAAGGATAATTTAACTTTACTTGGTCAGATACCATATCTAATTACCTATTACTCGAAAGAAACAGTCGATTGCTAATGGCTAATTGCTAATGGCTAATGGCTAATTGCTAATGGCTAATGGCTAATGGCTAATTGCTAATGGCTAATGGCTAATGGCTAATGGCTAATGGCTAATGGCTAATGGCTAATTGCTAATTGCTAATGGCTAATTGCTAATGGCTAATTGCTAATTGCTATTAGCTAATCTCTGAATTAACACCGAGTCTCCGAGTCAGGCAACAGGGAAGAGAATTTTGCTTGTTTCTTATCTTTTGTTTGGGGTATTGTCCCTAAACATGCTCATTACTCATTACTCATTACTCATTACTCATTACTCATTACTCATTACTCATTACTCATTACTCATTACTCATTAAACAAGTCCCTTGGGTATCTACCGAAAAAGTTTGCACTTGAGCTTTCACACCCTCCTCTTGCCAAGCTGTTGTCATAGCTGCTACCACCGCTTTAGCTTGGGATGAAGGTACTAAAGCTAAAAGTGTTGGTCCAGCGCCACTGATTACCATACCATAAGCACCAGCTGCCAGAGCTGCTGCACCCACAGCATCATAGCCAGCAATTAAGGTTTTACGATAGGGTTGATGAATTCGGTCTTGCAAAGCCGCTTTTAACCAGTCACCTCGACCTGTTGCTAATCCCCGCAATAGTAAACCAAAATGGGCAATATTAAAGATAGCATCAGCACGACTGTAGTCATTAGGTAAAACTTCCCTTGCTGCTTGTGTCGAAAGCTCAAAATTGGGAATTGCTAACACTGGCAAAAGCTCAGTATGCCAGGAAATATCACAAATTTCCCAACTATTGGTATCCTTCCTCTTAGCTGCTAGACAACAGCCACCCAACAAAGCTGGAACTACATTATCCGGATGACCTTCAATAGCGATCGCTAAGTTCATCAACTCTATCTGACTAAGAGGTGCCCCTGCCAGTTGATTAGCTCCCACCAACCCACCGACAATTGCTGTTGCAGAACTGCCTAATCCCCTGGCTAAAGGTACACCCAGCTCAATTTCGATTGCCACTGATGGTGGTGTCTGATTAATGTACTGATAATACTTCAAAAATGTTTGGTAGACGAGATTATCTGGACTCACGTTTACCAGAGCTGCTTCAGTACCTGTAACGGTAATCCTCACCCCTTCTGGCAAGCTTGAGTCGAGGGGAGTGAATTTGAACTGGTTGTACAGCGTTAATGCTGCACCAATGCAGTCGAATCCTGGTCCTAGGTTAGCAGTTGAGGCGGGAACAGTGACGGTGACAGGGGAAACAACAGACATCTACTTTGAATTTTGCTCAGCAAAAACAGGATAACTCTCTTGAGGAGCAGTTACTAGTACCGCTGCGCGGAATTTAGAATTTAGAATTTAGAATTTAGAATGCTTATAGAGTAAGGATTCTATCGCTCTCTTTCCTGGTGGGTTATTTCCTCCGCCCGCTGCACTAGTGCAATTCCTCAGCTATAACTTGCATGGAAATTTCTACATCACTAAAAAGTTAGCTGAATTTGGCGATCGCTGTTTCAATACCGGCGAAATTATCTACAATTAGAGATGTCGATGTCCAACTCAGACTCTAGTCCAGTTCCTTCCTGGGGGACTAGGGGTGGGTTTCCTTCCTTCCAAGAGGCGGAGCTAGGAAAACAATTACATCTAGATATCTTTATTCTCTGAAATCTAATCAGCTACGAGCGGCACTGATTGGGTTAGCTGTGTATTTCTTTGTAGGATGTTTCTATCATTGAATGACGAGCAATACCAGGCTAGCAAGCGTTTCCCCTATTGCCCTATCTCCCTATCTCCCGACGATTTTACTGGCTTTGAGGTGATTCGCCCACAGTATCTTTTAACCCCTGGTGGATTATCACCGATTGTATTGAAAGCTTGGGGAAAGTGGAGATTAGAGTTAGCAAAGTATGCCTTCAGTATTGCACTGGGGATTGGTAGTGCGATCGCTTTTTCTGGAAATTGCGCCTTGGCTCAGGTAACATCTGACGGCACTTTGGGAACTGTGGTTGACCCCAACCTAGCAATCACCGGTGGCACAACTGTTGGTGACACCAATCTCTTCCACAGTTTCAGCAATTTTACGGTGCCAGATGGAGCAGTCGCTGATTTTCAAAATGCTCCTAGTATCGTCAATATCTTTTCGCGAGTGACAGGGGGAGTACAGTCGGATATTCTAGGTACGATTCAAGCTCAAGGGAGTGCTAACTTCTTCTTGCTTAATCCTAGTGGTATTTCTTTCGGTCCTAATGCAGAGTTAAGAATTGGTGGTTCTTTTGTTGGGACAACTGCAGATGGTATCCGGTTTCCTGGGGGTAGTGAATTTTCTCTGACATCAGCGGTTGCTCCTAATAACCCGTTACTGACGGTAAATCCTTCTGCTCTGTTCTTCAATCAGACTCCAGCAGGGGCAATTACCAATCAGTCTACAGTGGGTCTAGATGTAGATGCTGGTCAGAATTTATTCTTAGTAGGTGGTAATGTTAACTTTGATGGGGGAGTTGTCCGAGCAGCAGGTGGTCGTATTGAGTTAGGAGGACTGGCTGCAACAGGGGAGATAGAAATTGTAGACAATACTGACGATGGTAGCAATCCTAATTTGAATTTTCCCGATGTCAGGTTGAGTTTTCCTGATGATGTAGCAAGAGCTGATGTGTTAATTGATAATGATGCTATCGTTGATGTCGTTGCTAACAACGGCGGCGATATTATCATCAGTGCGGGAAATATAACTGTTTCAGGTGGTAGTAATGTTTGTGCAGGCATCGGGACAAATACCTCTTCTTGTAACACACCTGGTTTTGGTAATGGAGGAGCGGGTAGTGAAGCAGGAAATATTTTATTTGATGCTACAGGGACAGTAAGCATAAGGCAAAGCCGGATTGAAAACAATGTTAATCCTGGTGCAACTGGCAACTCCTTAAGGAATATTTTTGAAGCGATCGATAATGACGATCTATTTGGCTCCATAATCATCAGCGCTGAGTCTGTCGAATTAAGCGATAGTGCTCAAATAAGTACTAGTAGTTTTAGCAATGGGAGTGCTGGATTTGTATTCATCCAGACTAATGGTGAAGTTTTGGTTGATAACAGTCAAATCTTCAGCAATGTGGAACCTGGAGGTGTCGGTGATGCTGGTGGTGTCTTGATTCTGGCAGATTCACTTTCTATACTTGATGGCATACTCACTGCTAGTACCTTTGGTCAAGGAGATGCTGGATTAGTAGGTGTAGAAGCAACTGGAGCTGTTGTCTTGGCAGGCCAAGATGCTGGAATGTTTAGTGCTGTAGGAGCCGACGCTCAAGGCGAGGCTCTCGGTATTGTGATTGAAGCTGGTTCTGTTTCCATGACAGATGGTGCTCAATTGAATTCTAGTACCTTCGGTCAAGGAAATGCTGGAATAATATCTATAGAAACTACAGATTCTGTCTCCCTAGCAAATAACAGCAGTATTTTAAGTGATGTTCAAGAAACAGCCGTAGGTGATGCTGGGGGCATTCTGATTGAAGCTGGTTCTGTTTCCATGACTAATGGTGCTACTATGACAACCCAGACTTTTGGTCAGGGAAGTGGTGGAATTATATTTGTTCAGGCTGATGGTGACGTCTCAATTACAGGTAGTGGTACTCTGATTACCAGCAATGTAGAACCCACAGCCACAGGCAGTACCATTGGCATTAGAATCGACGCGCGATCGCTGTTCATGGATGGTGGAGCAGAACTGCAAGCTTTGACTCGTGGCAACGGCAACGCCGGAGTCATTCTGATTAATGCTTCTGATTTTGTCGAGTTTTCTGGAGTCAGTCCAGAAGGATTTTCTACAGGGTTGTTTACTTCTACTGAAGATACAGCTAATGGACCAGGGGGTTTCATTATCGTCAATACTGATACCTTGCGTCTATCGGATGGAGCAGTTCTCAGTGCTAGAACGAGGAATGCTTTTGAGGGCGGTGATATCTTAGTTACTGTCAACAATCTTGAAGCTATTAATGGTGGACAAATCCTCACTACTGCTTTTGAGAACGGACGCGCAGGTAGAATCCTTGTCATTGCTAGGGATCAGGTTACACTCTCTGGTCGAGATTCTACTTTTAGAGACCGGTTTCTCGATACCCTGGCTCGCAGCATTGCTCAGTTTGGTCCAGATCAGGGTCCATTAATTGCCCTACAGATTTTTGATAATGTTCCTCCTGGCTCCAGTGGCATATTTGCCAATGCCTCTGCTGGCTCTACAGCAGCGGGAGGAGGTCTTGTAGTGTTAACTACAAACTTGTTAATCGAGGATGGAGCAACAATTACTGTCAACAATCAAGGAACTGGACCTGCAGGCGACTTGGGTATCATCGCTCGTGACATTTTTCTGATCAATCAAGGAACTATCACAGCTGAAACTGCATCGGGACAGGGCGGAAATATTATCTTAGGAGGGGTAGAATTTTTATTACTGCTCCTTGATAGTCAAATATCTACCCGTGCTGGTCAACCCCCAGGTGGTGGCAATGGCGGCAATATTGATATTGAAGGGCAGTTCATTTTCTCTGCACCTAGTAATGACAGTAATATCAGAGCTAACGCCTTCGATGGAGATGGGGGAAACATCTTCATTTCTGCATCTCGCCTCTTCGACATTGAAGAGCGAGAGGATGTTTTCGTTACTAATGACATTACCGCTAGTTCTGAATTTGGTAGGGATGGTGTAGTAACAACTAATGTCGTCAATGCTGACCCAACTTCAGGATTTACCAGCTTACCAACCAATACAATAGACCCCACAACACTGATAGCGGAAACCTGTCCTACCCGTAGTAGCATTGCTGAGAGGGAAAAGAACCAGTTTATTATTACAGGACAAGGAGGTTTACCCCCGGATCCCAATGCCGCATTTCCTGGTGAGGCGGTGGTGAATGATTGGGAAACTCCTAGTGAGGAAGTAGAGGATAGTACTGAGGATTCAAGTGCTGCTAGTACAGTTCCAGTTGCAACTACTGTACTTCAAGAACCAAACTTTATTGAAGCCCAAGGGTGGATCTATGGAGAAAATGGCGAGATTATCTTTACCGCCCAAGCACCCACTGTCACCCCTACCACTCTCGTGCTGAGATCGTCATCTACCTGCAATGATAACTAAACTTCTGTTGAGTCAAAGTTATTCCCTCTTACGACTGGGTTTATTGACACTAGCTGGCTGGCTGATGGTATCGCCAAGTCAGGCGCGAACAGTTGATGTAGGGGATAAAGATATTTCTCTCTCTGCTACCCCTAGGGCGTGTTTTTCCTGCCCCCCAGCCCCCAATTCTGGGGGAGCCCGGATTGAAAGTCCCCCAGAATTGGGGGATTTAGGGGGCTCTGACATTACACAATATTTCACCAGCGATATCCTTAAAGGAGGCTGGGGAGGATCTCCGAGTTTAAAAACAAACCCTATCCTAGCTCAACTACCACCACTTCCCCTAGATATAGTTCCCCAACGTCCCTCAGAATCTCTACCGGAAGAGCAACCTTTGGAAACAACTCCTCCAACAGAAGACTTTCTGCCGCCCCCAACTCCAGATAGTCCTGAACCTATCCCTGGTGAAGTTCCTCAAACTATCATAGTTGAAGGGTTTGAGTTTGAAGGCAATACTGTTATCACTGATGAAGAATTAGCCGAAGCTACCAAAGATTTTCTGAACCGCCCTCTCCCTTTTGCTGAAGTCTTCGAGGTACGCTCCGTTATTACCCAACTATACCGAGAACGAGGATATGTTACCTCTGGAGCCATTATTCCACCTCAAGTTTTTCAGGAAGGGATAGTCAAAGTCCAAGTACTGGAAGGGGAATTAGAAACCATCAATATCACTGGAACCCAAAGGCTGAATCAGGAATATATCCGCAGTCGCCTTGCTTTGGGAGCTGGAGTTCCCCTCAATCGGGATGAGCTAATTGAGGCGCTGCAAATGCTGCAACTTGACCCCCTCATTGCTAATATATCTGCTGAACTAGGTGCTGGTACCCGTCCTGGTTCCAGTGTACTCAGCGTACAGATAGAAGAAGCTCAAACCTTCTTTTTAGACCTATCCCTGAATAATAGCCGCTCACCCACCGTTGGTACCTTCGAGCGGAAAGCAACCCTCACCCAAGCCAACTTGTTAGGAGATGGAGATGGTTTCAGCATCAGTTATAGCAACACCGATGGTAGTAATACCCTAGACGCTAGCTATACCTATCCCCTAAATCCCCGTAATGGCACCCTCAGTGTACGGTTCAACACTAGCTTTAGTAACGTTGTTGAGCCTCCCTTCAACCGGATTGATATTGATGCCGATTCCCAGTACCTAGAATTCACTTGGCGTCAGCCCCTCTGGCAAAACCTGGAAGAAGAATTTGCCCTAGGGTTATCGGCAACCTTCCAAGACAGTAAAGTCACGATTTTTGATATTCCTGTCAGACTGTCTCCAGGAGCAGAAGAAGATGGGAGTACCAGTGTTACTGCTTTGCGCTTTTTTCAGGAGTGGACACAGCGGAGTAACGAGGAAGTCTTTTCCCTGCGCTCCCAATTTAATATCGGTCTCGGCATCTTGGGTGCTACCGTTAACGAAGATGGTCCTGATAGTACTTTCCTTTCCTGGCGAGGACAAACCCAGTGGGTAAGCCTCATCGCTCCGGAAACCCTATTAATCCTCCAGGGAGATGTGCAACTGGCTACCCAGTCTCTTCTGAGATTAGAACAGTTTGGCATGGGAGGAGTAGATACGGTTCGGGGTTACCGCCAGAATATCTTCCTCACCGATAACGGATTCCTGGCATCAGCAGAAGTTCGTATCCCCATACTCCGCCTCCCGGAACTCCAAAGTTTAGTGCAAATTGCCCCCTTTGTTGATTTCGGTGCAGCCTGGAACAACTCCGGCAATCCTGACCCTGACCCCGACCCCAATGTTATCGTTTCTACCGGAATTGGTCTACGATTGCGCTTAGGCGATCGCCTTTCTGCTCGTTTTGACTGGGGTATTCCCCTAGTAGATGTTATATCGAGCGATCGCACTTTACAAGAAGATGGTCTGTACTTTTCTCTTAATTATCAGGTTTATTGAAGTAGGGAAGACCCAAACACTTTGGTAAGATAGTTTTGTATCAAGATTGGCATAGATTGCCCATCATAGCTAGCGAATGAGAGATGTATTTCATAATGCGGTAAGGCACGGACTAGAAAAAGATGGCTGGATAATTACCGACGATCCTCTCAGGATTCGGTCTGGTCGAGTTGATATGCAAATAGATTTAGGAGCTGAAAGGTTACTTGCGGCAACAAAAGGAAATGAAAAAATTGCTGTTGAGATCAAAAGCTTCATCAATCCATCTAATATTTATGAATTCCACACTGCTCTGGGGCAATTTTTAAACTATCAAGTTGCTTTAGAACAAGAGAAATCTGAATTCAAACTGTTTTTGGCAATACCTGTTGGGGCATTCAAGACTTTCTTTAATCTACCATTTGTGCAAACGGTAGTTAAGCGTTTTCAGCTCAGTCTCTTGGTTTATGATCCATCTGAAGAGGTGATTTTAGAATGGAAAAAATAATTCAATATCGCCAATACATTAAACAACTTCTGAGTGATTATGCTAGTAAAAGTCCATCTGATGAAGATATTGAAGCTGCCTTAATTTTCGACTCAGACCACGACCATTACCAAGTTGTCTATACTGGTTGGAAGAATCGCCAACCAATGTATGGTTGTGTTCTACATATGAGTATCAAGAATAGGAAAATTTGGATACATCATGATGGAACTGAAATTGGTTTTGCCAACGAACTCGTCAAATTGGGAGTGCCCAAGACTGATATTGTACTAGCATTTCAAGAACCTGCTATACGCCAATATACTGACTTTGCAGTGAGTTAGAGTAAATTCATCGGCAATCCAAATGATACAGCAACTACATTCCACATCCAACGTTGGAGCCATACCCATTTACAGTCTCATCAAACTCTCCTTTATAAGTAGGGCTTGCTGAAAAAGTCGTAATTTTCTGGTTTTGAAGTAATAAGTAATAAGTAATATCAAATCCGGGTATATACTTACTGTATAGATAGAGCCTGGTAAGTTTGATGCCCAAACGCTTGACCCTAAGCCCCCATCTGAGTTGTGAGATCTTGGAACAGCGATATCGTCAAGAAAAAGACCCGGTGGGGCGAACTCATTATCAAATTCTCTGGTTACTGGCTAAAGGCAAAACCACTAAACAAATAGCCGAGGTAACTGGCTACTCCTTGCGGTGGATTCGGGTCATAGCTAACCGCTACAATAGTCTGGGAGTTGTGGGAGTGGGAGACCAACGCCATCACAACCCAGGTGGTAAACCTTTGCTCAATGAAGTGCAGCAAGCTCAACTGTTACAAGCTCTAGAGAGACAGGTTGATGAAACTCAATTGTGGAATGGACGCAAGGTAGCTGATTGGATGAGTCGGTTGCTAGAGCGTCCAGTATCTCCGCAAAGAGGATGGGAATATCTCAAGCAAATGGAGTACCGACTGCGGATACCTCGTCCGGCTCATTTGTTGTCTGACCCCTCTGAGCAAGAGAACTGGAAAAAAAAATAGTAGAGCGAGTCGAACAATTACGTCAGCAAAACCCTGATGCCGAGATTCAGCTGTGGGCAATGGATGAGCATCGTCTGGGTCTTAAGCCCATACTGCGGAGGATGTGGTTTCCTTGGTGGGAAAAGCCAACAGCCACTGTACAATGGCAGTTTAAGTGGGTTTGGGTTTATGGTTTTGTTCATCCGACTTCTGGTGAGACCTATTGGTGGCTCATGCCAACAGAAAGACTATGGCAATTCCTAGATGAACCAATTGTCAATCGTGCCTTTGAGAAGATTGAAGAGTTAGAGCAGGTCATTTACGAGCGCTGTTGTGTTTTACTCAAGGAGTGCGAATTTATTCGTGGTCTGACAAACTTTCATTGGTGGCAGGCAGCCTCAGCTTAATACTCATAACATTGCTTGTCTTGATCAAGCTTTCCCTGCTCAAAGCGATCGCATAGATTTTGTCTGTCGATTTTTAGCACTCAACACTCCCTGAGCAACGTTGGCTTCCCACTCTTGCAACTCCCAGGCTGTTGTAGCAGTTAGCTATGACCCTAATCCTAGGATCAAGCGTTTGGGCATCAAACTTACCAGGCTCTATCTATACAGTAAGTATATACCCGGATTTGATATCACTGGCGTTATTAAGTATTTATGAAAGATGCGATTGTTTTGCTGCAAGCAAGGCGCTCCCATCTTTCCCAATTTATAGTAATGAACTACGCTTTATTCCATCCCAACAAACAGCAATTAGTACGATCGCCAATCTTGTCGGTTGGGGGTCGCGATAGCGTAACCCAACATTATCAGTTCCCATTTCTTACCAAAAGCCAATTTGAGTTTCACTTCCTTCTACCCTTCCCTACATTTTATTCCACTTGGTGGAGTATTAGCGCAATCTGCTTGCAGAGTCTATATTGCGTCGGGCGCAAAGACAATAAAGTTATCACAGTTTAAATGCGGAACAGCTTAATTCTTAATTCCCCGCAGCTAACACACCTTATAATTTACTCATATAAATCCGCGTTTACTACCCCCGTTTTGAGAAAGCAGGGGGAGCTGGGGAAGACAAACCTGATAATTAAAGATGTTTAATAAACTACTGAATTTATTCCGTTTCTATTTCTTTAAAAAAAGAAATAAACGTCAGCTAAAAAACAAATTACATTCTTACAAACAACAAATAACAAACAACAAACAACTAATAGTATTATTTTTGTGTTCCTTCTGTTTAACTCAAGACATAGCATGGCTGTTAGGCTCAGGAAACTTACCTGCAATTGCCTACACACCCACAGTACTAACTATTGCCCAAAATCCCAATCCAGAAGCAATAGTTGAGCAAGCCAGAGGAGTTTACCAACAAGGACAGTTCCAGGCAGCTCTAGAGCTACTAAAACAAGCTGCTGACGCCTTTGCCGCTGAGGAAGATAGCTTAGGGCAAGCGAAAACTCTCGATTTCCAAGGACAAGTTAATCTGGCTCAAGGACAACCGAAAGCCGCTGCGGAAAGTTTTGCTGCTGCTGCCACTATCTACAAACAAGAAGGGGATAGCCAAGGAGTACTGAAAAGTCAGATTAATCAAGCTCAAGCTTTACGGAAAGCGGGATTGTATCGTCGTGCCTTGGAAACTATTGAACAGGTTAACGACTCCCTAACTGGAGAGCCGGATTCTCTACTTAAAGCGATCGCACTACGTAGCTTAGGTATTACCCAACGCTTAATTGGGGATCTTGATGAGGCTGAGGAAACAATACAACAGAGTTTAGCGATCGCACAAGCACAAAACTCACCTGAAGATATTAGTGCTGCCTACCTCATGTTAGGTAATCTTACTAAAGATCGAGCCAATAACACCCGAGAGCAAGAGGAAACAGGCAGAACTACTAATAATTTAAATCAAGAAGCGATCGCATATTACCAAGAAGCTGCTGATAATGCGACAAACCCTACAGCCAAAATTGAGGCTCAACTCAATCAACTCAGCTTACTAGGGGATAGAGAAGAAGCGTTTACTGATGAAGACTGGGAATTACTAAAAGAAATCAGAGACACAATTGAGCAACTACCCCTTTCCAGTACAGCCATTAGTGCTAGGATTAACTGGGCACGCATGGTCATGGAACAAGAAAATCCGAGAAAAATCAATCCTCAGGATATTGCCCAGCAATTAACCCTAGCACTCCAACAAGCCAGAGAACTCAAAGAACCTCGTGCAGAAGCCTACGCTTTGGGACAATTAGGAGAACTACGTCTGGAATACCGACAGCTAGCTCAAGCAGAAGAGAATACCAGACAAGCCCTAATTGTAGCTCAATCCATCGGAGCCTCTAACATTGCCTATCGCTTTCAATGGCAATTAGCACAAATTCTTAAAGAGCAGGGAAAAACGGCAGGAGCAGTCGCCGCTTACGAAAGTGCAGTTAACAACCTCGATATTCTCCGTAGCGATTTAGTTAGCGTTAATCGGGATGTTCAGTTTTCCTTCCAGGATAGTGTTGAACCCGTCTATCGGGAATTTGTCGGCTTGCTGTTATCTCAAGAAGATACCAGTCAAAAAGATTTAGCTAAAGCTCGCAAAGTAATTGAATCTCTCCAGCAAGCAGAACTAGTTAACTTCTTCCGGGAAAACTGTTTAACTGCTAATCCTGTGGAAATTGACAAGATTGATCCCAAAGCTGGGGTAATTAATCCCATTGTTCTCAAAGACAGAATTGAAGTAATTGTAACTCTACCAGACTCACAAGCAGAATCCGGTGTGCGCCTACTCCACAAATCCGTTACTTTATCCCCAGATGAGCAGCAAGAAAGCTTTATCGATACCTTTGCTAAGTTGCGGGAAGCAATTGCACCGGTAGGAGATGTTAGAGGAACTATCGTACCGACAATAACACCAGGTAATCCAGTAGACTACTTACCTCTAGCTCAGAAAGTATACGACTGGTTAATCCGACCAATAGAAAAGGATTTAGCTAATAGTAAAGTAGAAACCCTAGTCTTTATCCTAGATGCTCCTCTGCTCAATCTGCCAATGGCAGTCCTACACGATGGGAATCAGTACCTAGTTGAAAAATATGCGATCGCTCTTACTCCTAGTCTACAATTACTAGAATCTGCACCCCTGGAAAGAGGAGAGCTCACCGCACTCAAAGCTGGAATTTTTAGCACTCCTCCGGAAGTGGAATTGAAAAGTTCTGGTAAACTGCTACAGTTTTCTGGATTACCCAATGTTCAAGAGGAATTAACCCAAATCGAGTCCCAAGTACCTGGACAACTGATTCTCAACGAAGATTTTACCAATGATGCGATTCAAAAAGCGATCGGTTTAGCTCCTTTCCCAGTAATTCACCTAGCAACCCACGGTGTGTTCAGTTCTACACCGGAAGAAACCTTCATCCTCACTTGGGAAGACACCCTCAATATTGATCAGCTTAACCAACTCCTGCGCGGTAGGGAAGAAGGACAAAGGGAGCCAATTGAGCTATTAGTTCTCAGTGCTTGCCAAACAGCTACAGGAGACAGATATGCAGCTTTAGGTTTAGCTGGCGTAGCAGTTAAAGCCGGAGCACGCAGCACCCTAGCAACTCTGTGGGTAGTTAATGATGCTGCTACCGCAGACTTGATGATTAACTTTTATGAGGAGTTGAATCAGGATAAAACCATCAGCAAAGCTCAAGCCTTGCGTCGCGCTCAAATATCGATGATTAAGGAAGGTGGTGAACGACAGAAACCATATTATTGGGCCCCGTTTGTTTTAGTAGGAAATTGGCTTTAATTTCGATTTTGTAAAGGAACCACAGAGGCACAGAGTTCACAGAGAGTTAATCTAAAAAAAAAGTGAAGAGAGCTAGCAAGCTAAGATAAAAAACTTATGCTAACTACGATGCATTGAAACAATATCGTGATTATGCCGCAGCTTACGCACAAAGAAGTATTCGACCTACTAATTGAAGAAGTGTTTGAAGTTTACCCACACCTTGAGAATAAATTAGACTTTATAGCTAAAGATATTTTAAAGCATCTTCACTCTAATAGTTCTGGGGTGAGGGAAAGATTGCGTAAGGGTTCTTTTACCAAAGATGATGGTGAAATTAATCAGCGGGAAGCTTTTTTGCTAACCTGGGTGGATGAAGTCTGGGATCAAAACAATGGGAATCAAGAGTTATACGAAAAATTTATCGAGGAGTTAAATGGAACACCACAGGAGTTTGGCTTATATGAAAAAGAGTTACCTTAAGAGTTTATAATTAGTAGGTTGGGTGGAACGAAGTGAAACCCAACATGATCGGAAGTTTAGGAGTTGGGTTACGCTACGCTACACCCAACCTACAAGATAAGCGATCACATTAATCATTCAAAATTATCTTGATATTGCTATGATTTTCTGATATTATTTTTTGATTATGGTATTACCCTGCGCTTATATATAAAAGTATCCTGCTAGTATAACTTTAGTCGAGAATGTAAGAAAAGAGCTTTTGGTAGTGAGTCTTCTTATTTCTGATGAAGTGGTTCAAGCTTCTGGACTTTCTGAAGCTGAACTCTTGCAGGAATTGATACTTATGCTGTTTGAGCATGAGAAAATTACCCTAGGAAGTGCCAGTCGGTTTTTGGGGATATATAACTAACAACAAATAACTAAAACAAATAGCAAGTTAAGCAACTCCATACCCTGTGTAGGGACGTTTGTAGGGAGGATGCAAGCCTAATACAATGTCTTCTTTGGGAACACCCATTTCCACTAATTCTTCACCTACATCAATATCAGTGGTATTTTGCTGAAGCCAAATTTTACCGTCTTTAATATCAAAGTGCAGAATGGTATAGTAAATTCGCTTTAAGCCTTTCCAACCCACTCGCATCAGTTGATAATGATCTCGTACTGAGTCAAAAAATAGCTCACTTTCTATATCTGGCTCGCCAGATTTATAGTGGCTATGCTTTTCTAAAAGAGTTTGAATGCAGGAGCGATAATATTCTAGCTTTTCCATTGCACAATTTCGTGGAGCCATTTGTAGGTTGGGTGGAACGAAGTGAAACCCAACATGATCGGAAGTTTCGGAGTTGGGTTACGCTACGCTATACCCAACCTACAAGATAAGCGATCGCACTGATTGACAAAAGAGATACAACAAAGTTATCATTAGATGATAACTGTCTCTACGAAATATAAAGACAGATATACTGTGAGCCAAGAAGATCGGGACTACGGACTTGAAACTTTACTTGATCTGAATGGGGAAATCTTTCCCATGGAAAACGGCTATTGGACAAAATTTGAAGCTAGAAAGGTGACTCCAAATGAGCATATTCCTCATGGCATAAAATATAGTTTAACTTTACATAACAGTAGAAATGAAAGAATTATCGGATACGATAATGCACATGGAATAAAACGTAAAGGTAATAAATATACGGCTAATCGCATCGTCTGGGATCATAAACACAAGCAAAATATTGTAGAACCTTATGAGTTTGATAGTGCAGGTCAGCTATTAGAAGATTTTTGGAATGATGTGAATCGCATTATTGATAAAAATAATGGGTAATTGTCATGGAAACTCAAGTTATGAAAATAGGTATCCTTTCTAAAGAAGGTTACAGACAAAGAACTATAGCGATCGCTAAAGGGCAATATAAACCACGAGAAGATGAACCTAAGGTATGGTTTGAATCGATGAAATCTCTGGCTCAAGTATTGAGTCAGGAAAATCAGGAATTGCTGAAAATAATCATTAACCATGAACCAGGTTCTATTTCAGAGCTTGAAGCGTTAACTCATCGGCAGAAGTCTAACTTATCTAGGACGCTCAAAACTTTAGAAAGATACGGAATAGTTGAGCTAATGAAAGATAAAGGCAAAGTTATTCCCAAGGTTAAAGCTACAGATTTTAAAGTTGAGTTCAGCCTTCAGAATAACCTCTCTAATCTAGCTGATCATGCAATTGTTTAGCCTTTGTAAGGAGGGTGTAGTCCGAATACAATGTCTTCTTTGGGAACACCCATTACCTACATCAATATCAGTGATGTTTTGTTGAAGCAAAATCTTACCGTCTTTAATATCAAAGTACAGTAATTGGCTTTAAGGATTATCTCCCGAATTTTTCCATCCCATGTTTTTTAAATAAGTAAATCAACCAGCAAATAACAAATTTACAACGATGCCACAAACAACTTGTTCTCACGCTCAACTGTGATGATATTTTGGCAACCCATCAAGTTACTATGATTTGTACAGTTAATTAGACCTACTTTTTAACAAACGTGCTTTCGACAGTTGTACTAGGTTTTTCCACAATCCAGCGACCGGTTTGCGGGTCTCTATAAAGTAAAGCTTCAACCAAAGTGCATTCAACAGGTTTGGTAGACTTCTCAACAAGCCACTGACCAGTTTGAGGATCTCTATAGGTTGTGAAAGGTTGTTCGTGTGATTGCTTCCAAACAGCCATGACAATTCTCTTTTGTGCTGATAAATCTTTCCCTAATAGAGTTATACTACAACTGTTTAATATTACACTTAGTGACTTATGACTTTACCAAAATGTGAGTTTTGTCACTGAGAGTTGTGATCAACACAAGATGTTAAGTCTTACCTGGGAGACAATATTTTTTTTTAGGTATTTAGACTTATTTAGTCAATCCTTAGGTACTTTATCTTTGTTCATAAACTAATAAGTACATAAAACCTCCATTGCCCTAAGGGCAGCGTAAAATTTAACAATTCTAAATTCTAAATTCTAAATTCTAAATTCTAAATTCCCAATCAACTTCCTGTAATATGAATAACAATCTCACGATAGTGCCCCCGCTGTCGATGCTCCCAAAGGTAAATTCCCTGCCAGGTTCCTAAGAGCAATCTTCTATTGCCAATAGGAATTTGTTCTGAGGTTTTGGTAAGAGCAGTACGGATGTGAGCTGGCATATCATCAGGGCCTTCAGTACTATGAATGTAGCTTCTGCCATCCTCTGGTACTAATTTGGCAAAAAAGTTGGCTAAATCTGTGAGCACATCTGGATCAGCATTTTCTTGAATCACCAGACTAGCAGAAGTGTGGCGTAAGAAAATTGTACAAAGCCCTGTGTCGATTCCCGACTCAGCTACTACAGCTTGTACTTTAGAGGTTATTTTGGAGAAAGATTTCCCCCTAGTCTGAATCTTGATTTGCTGTTGGTAATGAGTCATATCCTATAGCTTAGCTGAGAGCATAGCAACCAAATTATCATAATTGATAATCGATCAGGGATAATTGATAATTAATAATTAATAATTAATAATTGATAATTAATAATTGATAATTGAGCACTGCCCATTTGGCTCGTCAATTCCCTAAATGGCTTGCTAGAATTGCTCAAGAGAGCTGGTGTATCTCTGCAGCAGTTCAATATTCATTGAAAAATGTCCTTTACTCTCTCGTCTACTATCTTTTTTTCCTTCCCTGGTAGGAATTTTTTTGTGTGCCGCTGCACTAGCTTGTTATTAGCAATTTTTTCTTTGGAAGCAGCCATCAGGGTGGAGCTGCTTCAAGCTCAACCTATTACCCCCGCTGCTGATGGTACTGGCACCGTTGTCACCACCGAGGGTAATCAGTTCCAGATTGATGGTGGTTCTCTCTCGGCTGATGGAGTAAATCTGTTCCACTCTTTTGAGAAATTTGGACTCGACTCTGCTCAAGTTGCTAACTTTCTGTCTTCACCAGAAATTCAAAATATCCTAGGGCGAGTTGTCAGTGGAGAGCCTTCAATTATTAATGGTTTGATTCAAGTAAGTGAGGGAAATTCTAACTTATTTTTAATGAACCCAGCGGGGATTATTTTTGGTCAAGATGCTAGTTTAAATGTCCCTGCTGACTTTTTTGCCACCACGGCTACAGGTATTGGTTTTGGTGAAGATAATTGGTTCAATGCTTTTGGCAATAATAACTATCAGAATTTAATTGGTACCCCGAGTCAGTTTGCCTTTGATTTGTCCCAGCCAGGAAGTATTATCAATGCTGGCTCTTTAGGAGTACAACCAGGGCAAAATTTAAGCTTACTTGGCGGCAATGTCATCAATACCGGAGAAATCACAGGATTAGGAGGGAATATTACTATTGCTGCGATACCAGGAGAGAATTTAGTCAGGATAACTCAAACTGGACATCTCTTGAGTTTAGAGATTGAACCCTCAAGGGACAGTGGGGGACAGATGGTAGCGATGAACCCTTTAGATTTACCAGCTTTGCTCACAGGGCCTTTACAGGGAGTAAAAACAGGGTTAAGTCTTACTTCATCGGGAGAAGTACAGCTAATTAATTCCGGTACAACCAA
>JAAHGL010000160.1 GCA_010692635.1 Symploca sp. SIO2C1
GAGCTCATCAATGCAATTTCCTTGCATCTTCTTAACCCATAATCCCCTTTAAAGACTATTCTAAACTCCTAAACTCCTATTCTCCTGACTCCTGACTCCTGACTACTTATTCAGCAAACCCTATTTATAGCCTTACTATTGAGCAGGACAGGGGGCATCTAAAATCTTGCGTAAATCATCATCAGGAATTTTGGCTTCTTGTAATAGTGGTAACCAACTTAATGTTGGAGTAAACCACACTTCTTTTCTCCCATCTTCTAATCCTTGTCCTGTCCAGACCAAACCGACCAAGTTACCCTGTTTATTAAATACGGGACCTCCTGAAGATCCAGGACCAACTGTATCAGCTTGCTCAGCAGCAATAGTTGTAACAATTGACATGGCTGAATACCGATTCTCTATCGGAATACGTGGATCAGGATCTAGCAGTAGCTGCGGTTCAGCATCCTGCACTATTGCTGTTACAGTTACTGCTGGATAAATACCACTAACATGACTTTGAATAGTGACAGATTCTCCTTGTTTAACTGGAACTGTTGAGAGGCAAGGTGGTTTAATTGAAGTTTCCTCCAACTGATCAGAATCTAATTTAATAATAGCCAGTTCCAAATCACGGTCAACAAAAAGCAATTGCTCTAAAGGAATAGAATTAATCGATAAGGAAGAATCAGATGTTGATGGTGTAAATTTCAACCATTGAGTGAGATCGTAGGGAACACAGCCATTCTTTCTAGTGGGACTTACCTCGTATATTTTGTCATCAGTGCTTGTTGAGTCAAAGTTGAATCCCACGCGACAAATCCAAGAATCAGCTAATGCATTGTTAACATCGCCAAGCTCATAAGTAAGCAATTGTTCATTAGCTGGCAAATCAAATTCTTCCCACAGTAAAAGAGCACCATAAGTTGCAACATGCCAATTAGTGAGTACTATACCGTTGCCTAAGTAGACCCCTGAACCAGAACCTAGGGATTGGGATTGGGCTAATTCATCTGTCTGTACCTCTAAGATACCCGCAGAATCTACCTCAACAACTTCAACAGCCTTTTTAGGAGGGGTTTGAGTATGACCAACTAATACCAAAAAGCTGCTAGCTGTACTTAGGGCTAAGAACAATAACCGTCGCTTCATAGTTCACACTTCTTCAAAAATTGACAATGGACAATGAACAATTACGTGTTCAATTAGCAATTAACAATTAGCAATTAGCAATTATCCCTCACCTATAGTGAGAAAGTCTTCGTAGTAACCTCTAGGTCTTTGGTTGGCATCAAAGGGAACAAAAACGATTTTGTAGCCAGTACCCTGGTTACGGTTCCAGGAACCACGAAAGGCAACAAAAGCTCCGTTGTGGTATTTTTCTGGAAAAGTCTGTCCATCGTAAAATTGTAGTCCCAGTGCTGCTGAATGAGCTTGGAACAGAACATCAGGTGTCAGGTGAACGAAATATGAAGTGGGATTTAGAGCAAAGTATCCTCTCAAATCATTAGTTCTCCTTTGTTTCCCTATCTCCCCATCTCCCTATCTCCCCACCCTTTTTTTCGCTCACCCGTATCTAACCCCCTTCTGTCGCTCTCCGAAAATATTTGCCATTTTCCAGTTCTAGAGCTTTTGTATATTATGCGATCGCAAACTGTAGAGTGGGCATTGAGAGGCTATTTTATACCATGTTTTTGGAAGAAAATATTTAAATAAATGTTGCTGTACTTAAAATAATGCGTTACATTTAGTTACATAAGGCAATTACTTAGGACATACTCACGATGACTCAAGAAACAGAAACTAAGTTCGGTTTGACCAAATTTGCTGAAACTTGGAATGGTCGTTTGGCAATGCTCGGGTTCGCTATCGGCTTGGCTACTGAACTGTTAACCGGTCAGGGTATTCTGCATCAAATCGGTCTGATGTGATCAGCACTAACTCATTACTGATTAACTTAATTTGATTTGGAGGTATAAACTATGATTCAAGAAACAGAAACTAAGTTTGGTTTGACCAAATTTGCTGAAATTTGGAATGGTCGTTTGGCAATGCTAGGCTTTGTCGGTTTCGCTACCGAACTATTAACAGGTCAAGGCATTCTGCATCAAATCGGTCTGATGTGATCAGCGATAAGTACCGATCTTTGAGGAGTACACTTAGCTGAACAAACTCACCGACTACTTCACAAAAATTTAAATATAGTCGGATATCCGGCAATAGACCATTGCAAATAGAAAAAAATATAGGCGGAAGGATCTCTCCTTCCGCCTATATTAGTAAGCAGCGAAAACCCTGTAGAGACCTTGCATGTAACGTCTCTACAATGTGGGAGCTAACTCAAGTTTTATGCTGAAGTTACAGTGAAGCATCTAGAACACTGAATCAGTATTCATATTTACGCCAATATCGACATCTCAGGGCGAAGCATTCGGACAGAAAAAATAGGGTTTGAGGGATAAACTATCGCCCAAATGCTTCGCCCCTACATCTAATTCTGGTTAGTGAATCGGTGTTCTATGCCGTCTGGAGATCCTTCGCTATCGCTCAGGATGACATACATAATTCCGTGACGGTGCGTAATTCCTAATTTTTGTCGCCTTTGAGCCAATAAGTTGTCATATTACCTTTTCCCTTAACTGCGATCGCACCCCGTTCTTCAAACACAAATTGATGCTTCAAGTGTTGGTAAGTTTGAGCTGAAACTTGAATGCATCCCGGTAATCCTTGAGATTCCATTCGAGAGGCAACATTAACTGTATCTCCCCACAAATCATAGATGAATTTTTTAATCCCAATTACTCCCGCCACTACAGGACCTGTATTAATGCCAATCCGAATTTGAAATGGTTCGTTGCTGTCAACTTGAAAACTAGCAATTGCTTGCTGTATATCTAAGGCCATAGCCGCGACTGCTTGTGCATGATCAGAACGAGGAATAGGCAGACCTCCAACTACCATATAAGCATCTCCAATGGTTTTAATTTTCTCTAATCCATGCTTCTCAGCTAACTGATCAAACTGAGAAAATATTTGATTGAGTAAATTGACTAATTCTATGGGAGACATTCTGGCAGAAAGGGGAGTAAAACCAACAATATCAGCAAATAAAATAGTGGCATCATTGAATTGTTCAGCGATGGCACTGGTGTTCTGCTTTAATCGCTCAGCAATTGGCTGGGGTAAAATATTCAGCAACAAACGCTCAGAGTTTTCTTGTTCTATTCGCAAGGCTTGCTCGGCTTGCTTACGCTTGGTAATATCTTCAATGGTAGCGATAAGGCATGGAATATTGTTAATATCGACAACTTCTGCTGAAACTAGACCTATTTTTAGCTCACCGAATTTGGTACGGAACTCTAATTCTAGGCTGCGAAATGTGCCATTTTGTAGTAACAATTTATGCGCTAGTGAATTCTTTTCTGAATGCAACTCAAGAACCAAATCTATAGAAATATTTCCGATAACTTCTTGCAAAGAATAATCACTAAATTGGATAAAACTGTCATTTACTTCGATGAAATGTCCATCAGTAAGGCTAACAATAACGATAGCAAGAGGACTAGAATGAAATGCTTTAGAGAATTTTTCTTCTGAATGTTGCAAGGCTGCTGTCCGCTCAATAACCCGTTGCTCTAACTCTTCCTTGCCTTTTTCTAAGGCAAAAAATGACTCGCGTAATTGATTTGCCATTTGATTGAACGAATAGGCTAAGACTCTCAGTTCCGCTATGTTGCCACCCTCAACATTTTGCTCTAGTTTGCCACTAGCTATTTTTATAGCAGCTTGTCCTAAGAGGACAATAGGAGCCGTTATCCAGTGAGTAGTAAAAACTCCCAAGGTAGCAGATACAGCTAATGCACCCAAACAGAGCCAGATTGTAGTACGAGTATTGGCATAAATTTGCTCCATGAAGTCAGATTTTGGGATAATAACAGCAATTAACCAGTTAATACCTCGTTCATCTTTTAGGGGAGTGATTTGCAAAAAATGTGGTTTATCTTCTAATTTAAATGTGAATTGTCTGGTGCTGTTAACTTCCCCTAAGTTAACGGATTTTTCTAAATAGTTAGCGGTCGCTTTAATCAAAGGAATGCGGCTATTTTTTGCTTGCAATCGATCTTTAACCTTGCCATTACTATCTCTTAAAAAAGGTTCTTCCTCAGTAGAAGATGCAACCATCAAACCAGAGCGCTCCATGATGAACGTCTCGCCTGACTTGCCAACGTTGAAGTCCTTGAGAAAATCTTGAACGTGAGATAACACGAAGTCAACTCCTGCTACACCCTGCAATTCATCAGTTTTGTTATAGATGGGTTGCACTAGAGTAATTTTCAGGCGAGGCTCTTTGAAATCAATGTAAATGTCACTCCAAGCTTCTTCACCTGCTTGAACTGCTGTTTTATACCAAGGTCGTCCCCTGGGCTCATACTGATTGCCAACTTCTAGCAAGTCAGTTGGATTACCTTCATTATCTACATTATAGCTAGAAAATTTGCCGCCAGTTGATTTCCCAGCTCTGCCAATTTCCCACTGTTGATTGTCCTGAAACCCTAGACCAAAAAATTCTCCTTTAGCAGTAGCAAAATACATAGCAGATACATTGGTTGAATCAAATAAAAACCGCTGGTTCCAAAATTGACGAGTCAAGCTACCTGTATTTTGCAAATTTAATTGGTTCAGTCGGATAGCATTAACATTAACCCGATTAATTGTTTGGGGTGCTTCTAGGTAATAGTTAAGGGTTTGATGGATACGATCTCCTATTTCTACCCGCAATTGTTGAGTAACTTCGTTGATTGCTTTTTCTCCATTACGAAAGGATAAATATCCAGTCAGTCCCACCGCTACTGAAATTTGCAGTAAGAATGGCACTACCAGGGCAAGACGCAGTGGTACTCTTTGAGAACTTTGGAAATCCATAGGAGTAGAGCTTTCAATGGCATCAGTGTGCCTTACAGCATCGGCTTCTACTTTAATTGTTGCCTACTGCTGCCGAATTTGTCGCTTACGCCTCGTCATGAGAGCTGTAAAACCCTGCTTGCAGTTAAGCTAATGCGCATTTAAATTGTATATTCTAACAACAAGACAAAAACGCTCAATCCCTCTCCGTGTGACCGTGTAAGTCAAAATTAATATCTTTTCCTCTTCCCTACTCTCTGCTCCCTATTGCCTTGTTTATCGAGAGGTGGGAACGTTTATTTAGAAACAATGCCATGATTAATTAAATGAAGTTGTCATAAAGAACACGATAACTGCAATCAAACTCCCAGCTAGCAATTTCACCTGAGAGCGCAGATGTTTAATCTCTTGCTTACAAGTTTCTACCTCTGCTGAAGGATCAATGGAAACATCTACAACATTGGAAACAGTTTTTTTTGCATCCTTGAAACTAACCTTTTTATGCAGCCAGTTAGTAATGAGTTGGGGACAATTTTTTTTAAACCAGTATAGTGCCACCATTCTGAATGCTGGCTTAGACAGCCTAGCAATGAATTTCATCATGCTATTGAGCAATTGAACTGGGATTTTTTTATTAATTAAGTTGACAGAGCCCACATCATAAAGACAATCTAGGATGCTTTTTACAGTGATCTCCTCTCTTTCTATCAAATGTTCAAGCAACAAAAGAATGTTATTTATTCGCTCTTGTTCTCTACCTTCTTCTTCCAATAGTTTCTGAGTCTTCACCAATTTTTTCGAGGATTTAGTTATTGCCATCATCATGCTTTACTTCTAAACTCTAGGGATAGTTGAAAATTTTCGCTCCTCCCAAGGGAAAAGTCTAGGACTTACGCACTCAAGTGTCATGGTTCACAGAAAGCGGCAGGAAGTGCATTCCTTTAGGGATGGGAGGGATAGTCGCCTGCCGCTTGGTTGGCAAGTTATTTGTTATTTGTTTTTTTGACAAACAACCAACAGCTAACAACTTGCTAACACTGGCATCCCCCGTGCTATCTTCCGGGGGATGAGTTAACTGCATAAGTCCTATAGGTCTTAGATAATACCTTCCAGGTAAAATTATATGGAAACTACTGCCGTGGTACAGGTAAAATGAGGAAATAAGTAGGTTGGGTGAAGCGATAGCGCAACCCAACGCCGGAGTACATTGTGTTGGGTTTCACTATCGTTCTACCCAACCTACATTTTTAGGTGTGTCGCGCCACTACGGTATGAATGCGAAACGGGTTGATAGGGAAGTGGGAAGTGGGAATTTAGAATTTACGTCTAATGTGAATTAAATTGCAGCTATTGTAGGGGCGGGTTTAGCGACAATCTAGCCCATTTAACCTGAATATTGGGATCAAAACCCGCCCAACACCATCCCCAGGTTATCGTTTGGGCGGGTTTTGTACTCAGATTGTCACCAAATGCGTTAATGGTGACCCTAAACCCGCCCCTACAACAATTGATTTTGAATGTTTTGGGCATCTGATTCGCATTAGGCGTAATTTAGAATTTAGAATTTTTGACCCGAATATTCCCTTTAAAACCTACTGCCGTGATACGACTAAAACTGTAGGTTGAGTGGAAAGAAGTGAAACCCAACCTACCTAATACTAACTCGTTTTCCAATAAGAGAACGGTAATACTAAAAAGACTGACCTTTTGGTTTTCACTGAAGGTCAGCCTTTTTTAGTCTTCAAGTAGTTTTCCCAGCGAGTGGGAAGAGGTCGTTCAGGGAGCGTTCCCAGTAAGGGTTTCAGCCGCCAAGCTGAGGTGATAGTGAAGCATCTGGGCTGTCTGGAGATCCTTCGCTATCGCTCAGGATGACATAACTCCATGACGGTGTGTAATACCCAATCCGGTTCTCAGAGAAAGTAAAAAATAATTCAAAGTCCTCCAGGATTGGGGGATTTAGGGGGTGAGCGAAATTAGGGAAGGAATTTCTAGAGCATCGATTCAGTAACCATAATTAGATGTAGGGGCGAAGCATTCGGGGGAGATTTTATCCCTCAAAACCTAGTTTTTCTGTCCGAATGCTTCGCCCTGAGATGTCGATTTTGGCGTCAATATGAATACTGAATCGACGCAGAAGAAGTTTATGAGTAAAATTCAAGTAATTTAAACAAGATTCTTAATGAACATTTAAGATTTCTGACATTTTCGGTCATTTGGAGCGATCGCCCCTAAGGTAAAGAATGGCAAGTCTTAATTCGGTACTTGCTTTGAGTTCTCTCGGCATACCATCTTACTTATGAGCATTCTGCCTAGCTTTCTCCGCTCCCTTGCGTTAACAACCCTGTTAAGCTTCATCGCTCCAGTTTTACTGGTCAGTACTTTGTTAACGGCTATCTGTGTAATTGGCTATGTTCCCGGATTAGCAACCATCGGGAATAGTGGTACAGCACAACTGTTGGACTTCCTCGCTGCTTTTGGAACTGGATGTCCACTTCAAGGTATCTTCGTTATCGGCTTAACCTGTAGCTTAGTGGGAGCCTTGTTTGATACCTATGCCTTCTACCATTATCGGAGTTTTAACAGCTAAACCAATTTGTCACACTTTGCGAGCTGAATATTTGGTTTAAGCATTTAATGATGTGCGATCGCATCACTCTTAAGTTACTTAATAAATAGCAATACTTCTTTACAGTAATCAAGAGTAATTGCACTCTTAAGTGAGAGACGTAGCAAGCTACGCCTCGGGTAAGCGAAAAAAAGGGTGGGGAGATAGGGAAATGGGGAGATGGGGAGATAGGGAAATAAAGGAGAACTAATGATTTGAGAGGATACTTCGCTAGAAATTCCTTCCCTAATTTCACTCACCCCTATGCCTCTACCCAGTAAGTATAGATAGATGCCACCGGAAGAGACAGGAAGTCCTCTAAGCTTTCTTGGAAAACACGTCAATACTGGCTAAGGATTGAGGGTAGAGGATATTACTCAAAAATTGAACCATCAGGCATGACGGCACTACTCAGATTAGCCTGTTCATCCCCTTCTCCCAGATTTGTCTCATTAAGATTAGCCTGTGACAAGTTAGCTTGCTCTAGGTTTGCTTGCCTCAAATCTGCTGTCTCTAGGTTTGCAGAGGAGAGATTGGCTCCACTTAAGTCTGCCCCATAAAGATTTGTACCGCAGAGGTTGGCACTGCTTAAACAAACCCCACTTAAGTTCAAGCCACTTAGGTTTGCTCCCATCAGATCTACTCCAGTCATATCAGTACCACCGAGTTTGACTTCACTGAGTCTGGCACTTTTTAGGTTGGCTCTACTCAAGTCTGCTACGGTAAGGTTCGCAGACTCTAAGTTAGCCTCATCCAAGTTGACTTCGCTCAGATTAGCCTGGATTAGGTTTGCACCGGCTAAATCTGCCTTGGCTAGGTTGGCTTGAATTAATTCAGCTTCACTAAGGTTAGCTTCACGGAGATTGGCTCCATAAAGACTTGCTTGCTGTAACTCTACTCCACTAAGGTTAGCTTCTTGGAGATTTACCTCCTCTAGTTTCGCTGCAGAGAGGTCTGCTTTTCTCAAGTTTGCCTTTTCTAAGTTGGTATAACTGAGGTTAGCTTGAAACAAATCTGCTTTGGAAAGTTCAGCTTCTGTGAGGTTAGCTCCAATCATATTGACAGCTCGGAGACTGGTTCTTCCTAGTTTAGTTTTTGTCAGGTTGGCTTGGCTGAGATTTAGTCCATTAGGAAAATGCTGTCCAGTTAGATCAACTTCAGCGAGGTTAATCCCGGTAAAATCTCGTTCTCCTTCCTCAACCCGTCTGCAAAATTCTTCAGCACTGATTGCTGGTTCTTGACTTTCTCCCGCAAAATCGTCAATCTCTTCAGCTTCGTTTAACTCAGGGAAAGATTCCTCTACCACCTCACTGGTTGAGAGTTGTGGCTTTTGCTGCTGATGCAAATCAGCCATCGCCTCCGATAAGTTGGCGATCACCTCCTGCAAACTTTCCATTTGCTGTAACTCAGGTCTGGTGTTGAATTGTTCAGTTAAGTTATCTAGCTGGCGTTTAACCTTTACAGTATACTTCGCTACAATTTCCTGCCGCTCCTCAATCTGCTCAATCCTCGAAACCAGAGATGCTAGATCCATTTCTAGGTCAGCCATGTTTTTTAATCTCTAAGGATAGTCATTCTTATTTTCGGCGAATTGCCCTTGATTGTCTCGTTCTGTTACTCTGAGATAAAATTAAAGGCATCAGAGGTTAGATTGGAGCCTCAGCCCATCTGACATCTCCTACACCTATGGTTGAACTCCCAACCATTTTGATCTTCAATACTGCATTAACATCTAGGTCATTGACCTGATGAAAAGATGGACAACGCCATCTGCTGATGTAGAGGTCTATTTGATAGAGCAATGACAGTATCCACAAACCCTCGCGTTGTTATTGTCGGTGCTGGTTTCGGTGGACTCAAAGCAGCCCGAATACTGGGTAAATCTGGAATTGAAGTACTGCTAATTGACCGCAACAATTACCATACATTTGTTCCCTTACTTTATCAGGTAGCAGTAGCCCAAATAAAGCCAGAACAGATTGCTTACCCCCTGCGCAGGATTTTACGGCGGTTGTCTCATAGCCGTTTCCTCATGGCAGAGGTGAGGAAAATTGACTTCGAGCATCAGATCCTGGAAACTGGCGGTTCTCCAATTCCTTACGATTTTCTGATTCTGGCTACAGGCAGTCAATCACAGTTTCTCGGAGTATCTGGTGCATCGGAATACACTCTGCCCATGAGAACTTTAGAAGAAGCCATTGCTGTGCGCAACCACATTCTCTGGTGCTTTGAGCAAGCCGTGAGAGAGCCAGAACTGCACCGACGCCAGCAGTTGCTCTCGTTTGTTATTGTCGGTGGTGGGCCAACTGGTGTCGAATTAGCCGGTGGTTTAATCGAACTGATTCAAGATTCGTTGCGTCAGGATTATCCTACCCTAGACTGGCAACAAGTGCAGGTAATACTGCTGCAATCAGGAGAATGTTTGCTAGTTGACTTACCCAAGGGTTTGGGTAACTACACACAAAAGCATTTGCGTAAGCTAGGGGTCAAGGTACACTTACAAACAAGGGTGAGCCAAGTTACCCAAAATACAGTACATCTAGAGGATGGCTCAACCATTTTAGCCCAAACCATTATTTGGACAGCAGGGATGGAAGCTGCAACTCCCACCACTAGCAGACAACTATCTATAGCTGGTAAGGGTAAGCTAGTTGTTGAACCCACTCTCCAATTACCAGAACAGTCCCAGGTATATGTAATCGGTGATTTAGCCTATGTAGAGCAAGATGGACAATCTCTCACAGGAGTTGCTCCGGAAGCTATCCAACAAGGAGCAGCAGTGGCTCAAAATATCAAGCGGCAGCTGCGAGGAAAAAAACCTCGCTCCTTCGACTATTTCAACAAAGGTAGAGCCGCTATTATTGCCCGTAATGCTGGTGTCGCTCAAATTGGTAAGCTGACTTTTAGAGGCTTTTTTGCCTGGTTACTGTGGCTAGCTATTCATCTATTTTATCTCCCTGGCTGGCGCAACCGTTTAGCAGTGCTGACTAACTGGGTTTATGATTACCTATTTCGCGATCGCTCTTTCCCTCAGATTTTGCCTAAACAACTCCCTTTCTGGCAGAAGAATATTGATTGAATAAATCACGAAGGCACAAAGAACACGAAGGAAGAAAAGAAGATGAATTACATTCCCCTGGCAGCAAGAATTTGTTTATCCATAATTTTTCTTAGGTCTGGAATCACCAAAATTATGGACTTTAGTGGTACTCAGCAGTTTATGAATGCTAATGGCATCCCAATGGCACTGACGGGTCTATTGTTGGCTGCTGCTATTATTTTTGAACTAGTTGGTGGACTGTCGGTATTACTGGGTTATAAAACCCGTTGGGGAGCAATTCTTTTAATTCTCTTCTTGGTTCCAACTACCCTCATTTTCCATAACCCTGTTGATCCAAAAGAGATGATCGCTTTTCTCAAGAATTTGGGATTGATTGGAGGCTTACTGATGGTGAACTATGCAGGAGCAGGTTCCATCAGCCTGGATGCACGAACTGAGTGATGATTATGAGAAGAGAAGTTAAATTATTCTAAGGAAGGTAATTTCGTTGTTAGTGGTGGTTGAGAAACATTGTTTGATTTTTTCCAGGTTTTAGAAGAAACTTTCTCTGATCGCCGTGAAACTTCTCGCC
This sequence comes from Symploca sp. SIO2C1, assembly GCA_010692635.1. Classification (GTDB taxonomy): domain Bacteria; phylum Cyanobacteriota; class Cyanobacteriia; order Cyanobacteriales; family Coleofasciculaceae; genus Caldora. Next base: position 11,119 of record JAAHGL010000160.1, read on the forward strand.
AACAGTTTGACGGTTGGTCACTAGACGATCGCAATCCGGATTTTATTAAATCTTGTATGCCAGTATGGGAATGGTTATACCGCTACTACTTTCGAGTAACTACCGATGGTTGGCATCACGTACCGACTACAGGAAAAATGCTGGTTGTTGGTTCCCATAATGGGGGTTTTGCTTCACCGGATACCTCAATGTTTTTGTATGATTGGTGTCGCCGATTTGGCTATGAGCGCTTAGTCTATGGACTGATGCATCCTTCTGCTTGGAAAGTTCAATTTTTTGCTAAGGCTGCAGTCGAAATCGGAGCAGTGATAGCTCATCCCAAAATGGCGATTGGAGCCTTTAAGCGAGATGCAGCAGTTCTCGTTTATCCAGGAGGTGCTCAAGATATGTTCCGTCCCTACTACATGCGGGATAAAATTTACTTTGCGGGGCGTAAGGGGTTCATCAAGTTAGCACTGCGGTCAGAAGTACCTATTGTACCCATTATCTCTTATGGGGCTCATGATACCCTGATTGTGCTGGGGGATTTATACGAGCAGGTTCAACAACTACAGAAATGGGGCTTTCCTTGGCCATTGGATGGTGAGACAGGGGTATTTCCGATTTACTTAGGACTGCCTTGGGGGTTAGGGATTGGTGTGATGATGAATATTCCTCTACCAGTACATATTCATACCCGTGTATGTGCTCCAATAGTATTTGAGCGTTACGGGCGTACAGCAGCTAGCGATCGCGATTATGTGGATGCTTGTTATCAACAAGTCCTTACTCAAATGCAAGGGGAACTTGATTGTTTGAGTGAAAGCAGAGCTGCTGAAGAGATGAAAAGCAAAGTCCCATCAGGGTGAGCCAAAAAAAGGGTGGGGAGATAGGGAGATGGGGAAATAAGGAAACAAAGGAGAACTAATGATTTGAAAGGATATTTCGCTAGAAATGCCTTCCCTAATTTCGCTCACCCGTCCCATCAAAAACGTAGATTATTCAGAAAGACTTCACCCAAGGAATTCACAGACAAACTCCAGCAGCAGGAGGTTGAGTTTTCACCTCAACTGTCTGATATCCAGATGTCGTCAATAACTGTGAAACAACCAATTGTGCCCGTTCATTAGCCTGCTTTAGCAAATCCTCCCTACAGGCAGTTGCCTCGATTTTTTTCAGAGTTTCCTGTTGGGCTAGCATCTGTAACTGGGGTGCAGCATCTGGCCCCAAACCCAAGAAGCCGCGATCGTAATCATATACTTGAGAACGACTCACATCAATCTTGCTGTCTAGTAGCTTGGGAGGCGGTAACTGTAACTGGATAGTATTATTAACAATATTGACATCCTCAACTTTTAGCTCCCCTAAATGAACTCCAGCTCGCACTTCTCCATAGGCAATGTAGAGTAGTCTAGTGGAGCCAACCGGATATCCAGCAATAGTTCTATCCTGACGGGTAGGGACAACAGCTTCCATCGTAAAGACAGCAGTTGTCAGTTCACTAGCGCCACGTACTTGACTAACAATCAAAGAGCGTACATCAACTTCCGGTGCAGTCTGAGAGAGACTGAACAGTCCCTTGACTTCATCAAAGAAGCGAGCTCCTGTTAACATAATGCCAACTCCCGAAGCCATTACTACCAGTGCAGCACCGGCTGTAGTAATTAGCATCATGTTTTTTGGTAGCCTATGAATGATGTGGCTAAACCGACTTTTCTGCAACTGTTCTGTCATATGCTTGCTCCTTTATTCCAGCAGTATTGGCGTCAATAGTGCTTGCTAGTTTATATATCCCTTTGCCTAATATTAATCAATCTACCTTGATAGTATGACCCTCTGTTGATCAGTTGCCAACCAGTCGCTACTTTCATAATATTTCTTTGTTAGCAAGAAAGGAACTATCAATGATCTATCGAGTCTAGATTAAAAATCCTTTAAAAAAAGTATAATAATAACCAAACTACACCCATGAGTTCCAAGTTAGTCAAACAAGCTAGACCACTCTTACTGAGATTGCTCATAGTTAGTATTGGGTTTTGGACAATGCCAGTGCAAGCCCAAGTTTCTGATACCCAGGTGGGGGCACTAGTAGAAGCTCTACGACTAGCTGCACCCCAAACTAGTACTGAAAATGATGGACTCTACAGTGATTGGCAAATTAAACCAGAAAACATCCCCGGTTGGTCTAAACAATGTATTGGCAGGCAACTGACACCGACACAATTTGAGTCTAGCCCAGTGACTGCTCGTGGGATTTTAGTATGTGTGATGCGGGAACTCTTGCAACAACAGTACCTTGCCAGCAGTAACAATGAGTCAATAGCAGTGCAGCGTGCGGCAGCTTGGTGGATGACTGGGGATGCCAATAGCTACAACAGCCATCCTTCTAACTCTTACACTCACTCTTACATCCAGAAAGTGCTGAATTTCTACCAGCAGGAAAAGGGCAATGCTCAGGTTCAACCTACACTACAAACATCAGCAACTGCTCGGATTAGCGATGCTCAGGTAGGAGCATTAGTAGAGGCACTACGACTGGCTGCACCCCAAACTAGTACTGAAAATGATGGACTCTACAGTGATTGGCAAATCAAACCAGAAAACATCCCTCATTGGTCCCAACAATGTATTGGCAGGCAACTGACACCAACACAATTTGAATCTAGCCCCGTGACTGCTCGTGGAATTTTAGTCTGTGTGATGCGGGAACTCCTCCAGCAACAGTACCTTGCTAGTAGTAACAGTGAGTCAGTAGCAGTGCAGCGTGCCGCAGCTTGGTGGATGACTGGGGAGGCTAATAGCTACAACAGCCATCCTTCTAATTCTTATACTCACTCTTACATCCAGAAAGTATTGAGCTTCTACCAACAGCAGAAGGGCAATGCTCAGGTTCAACCAACTGCTACTCCACCACAACCGACAACAACTGCTACTCGTCCAACACAACCGACAACAACTGTTACTCCTCCAACACAAACGACAACAACTGTTACTCCTCCAACACAACCGACAACAACTGCTACTCCTCCAACACAAACGACAACAACTGTTACTCGTCCAACACAACCGACAACAACTGCTACTCCTCCAACACAAACGACAACAACTGCTACTCCTCCGCCACAACCGACAACAACTGCTACTCCTCCAACACAACCGACAACAACTGCTACTCCACCACCACAACCGACAACAACTGTTACTCCACCACCACAAACGACAACAACTGCTACTCCACCACCACAACCGACAACAACTGTTACTCCACCACCACAAACGACAACAACTGCTACTCCACCACCACAACCGACAACAACTGTTACTCGTCCACCACAAACGGCAACAACTGCTACTCCTCCGCCACAAACGACAGCTAGTAACTCATCAACTGCTCCAATTTCCAATGCCCAGGTTTTGGCACTAGTGGAGGCGCTACGACTAGCTGCACCCCAAACTAGTACTGAAAATGAGGGGCTCTACAGTGATTGGCAAATCAAACCGGAAAAGATTTCCCTGTGGTCCCAACGATGCATGGGGCGAGAGGTGACACCAGAATATTTTGCTGCAAACCCTGCAACTGCTCGTACAATATTGTTGTGTGTTATGGGAAATGTACTGCGCCAGCAGCACAATGTTAGTAATAATAATGAATATATTGCAGTACGACGTACTGCTTCTTGGTGGCTGACAGGGGATCCTGAACAGTACGATAGTGATGCAACAGCTTCCTATACTGAAAGGGTTTTAGAGTTGTACCGACAGTAGTGATGACTCCATCAAATTATTCAGTTTTAAGAATTCAGTAGTACTTGTTCGTAGGATTGACCGGCTTTTTCCCAAGTGTATTCTTGCTCTACCAAAGCTCGTCCATTCTGAGACAATTGTGATCGCATTTCTGAATTCTCAAATAGCTTAGTAATCGCACCAATATACTCTTCGGCTTGATTTGCTCGTAATGCTCGGAGGGGGGTATCAATACCATCAACTGTTAATCCCTCTAAACCGCGATCGCTTCCTACTACTGGTACTCCTGCTGCCATAGCTTCTAGGGTTTTATTTTTGATCCCAAATCCTGTCCGCAGAGGTACTACGCAAATTTTAGCTTGATGTAAGTATTCTACAATTGAGGGGACACGACCTGTGACAATGACGCCAGGATGTTTCCCTAGGTTTAAGACTTCTGTGGTTGGTCTAGCACCAGCAATAGTAAAAGTAGCATCGGCATAACGCTGCTGCAATTTTGGCAATACTTCTATTGTAAAGAAGCGAGCAGCTTCAATATTATGCTCGGCGCTCATATCTCCCACAAAGATTAAGCCATAACCGGCTGGCTCCTCTGAGCGGTAGGGAAATATTGACAAATCTACTCCATTGGGAATCACCCGAATCGAGGCATCTGAGCGTAGGTTTAGTAATTGCTGCCGGTCATCTTCAGTAGTAACCACAATTTGGGAGAATTTACTACAGTAGCGTTTTTCATACCGAGCTAATAATAAAGCTAAATAAAGGCGATCGCGTAGGGGATTTTGGGAGGCTCCCATTGCCAAATGATTGCTTACCCAGCCATAGATAGAACTGTGGACATTTACCACCGTTAACACTGAGCTTTTAAACTCCGGTCGCACATAGATTTCGTTTACACTATGTTCACAAGCGATCGCATCACATTTATCTGCCTGGATATAGGCATCTACCCAAGCCTGAATTTCTGGTGAATAGCGATAGAGTACATTAGGTGGGGTTGCTTTGACTACTGACTCGATAAAGCGTCTCACTTTACCTAGCAAACTACTAATACCAGCCTGGGATGGTTCTGCGGGTAAAGGAAAAACCACTAGCTTGCTTACCCACTTCTTTAGTTCTTCTACTTCAGTATCTGATACCCTCTCATGGCGCTGAGTAACTAGGGTTACCTGATGACGCTGCTGCAAGTATTTGAGTAAGTTAAAAGTTCTAATTTCCGTCCCTCCACGACTGGGGGGATAGGGAAATGTGGAGGAGAGCATCAGAATCTTCATCAGGACTTACGAAAGCCTCTATTAGTAGGGTATGTTAGCGTAGCGTAACGCACCTTTGAATCTATATGTGGTGTAGCTGCGTAAGTTCTGTTCATAATCGACGGGTGAGACGCAAAACCTACATTAAATCACAGATTATAATCTAGCAATACGTAGGTTGGGTGGAGCGATAGCGTAACCCAACATTCTTCGCATATTCCGTTGGTTTTATCCCTCTTCTGTCACTTTCCGGTTTTTCCTATTATGAGTAATTCCCAAAGCCAATATATACTCAACGGTCTGGGATGAGGTGATTGCATTTTGACCAATTTCGCACTCTCAGGAATTTCTACTCGGAAAAAATTGTGCGATCGACTGCCC
>JAAHGL010000161.1 GCA_010692635.1 Symploca sp. SIO2C1
CAGCCTCTCCCACAGGCTGTGGAGATGGGAATACAAGGAAGAAATTCCCAATTCTAAATTCTAAATTCTAAATTCCCAAACTCTGCTTGCTATTGTCTAACTAATTCAGGGGTATTAAGAGGAAGTGACTTCAATTGGTACTCATCCAAATAATGCACAATTGCTTCTGCTGTACTGATATTAGTTGCTAATGGCACTTGATTCATGTCAGATAATCTCGAGAGTGCTTCCAATTCGGGTTGCTCTTTTATCGGTGCAAGGGGTTCCCTCAAACAGATAATAGCTTGGATGTTTCCTGATAAGAGTAACGAACCAATTCCTTGATCTCCTGCCATTAAGTGCTCAGCTTGAATGATTTTACTAACCATTGTACCGGTTTGCTGCTCCAAAACTTCCCCAGTTGCAGCAGTTGCTGCAATTGCATGGATGGAGAAAAAATTCTTGTGCCGGTTCACAAAATCCACCAATTCTGCCATTTTATGCTCACGAGCTAGCAGAGCTATATACTCACTTGTGTCTCTATGTTTGTCTCCAAGTAATCTCTGCACAGCAGATTCAGTAAGTACACTAATTAACTTGACACCGATATTGCATTCTTGACAATAGAGTTTCTCAATATCATCAAAGGTTATAATGGCGATTTCACCCTGACTAGCCGCTACCACATCCACAGTTCTAGGACTTGACTTAATCAAGGCTATTTCTCCCAATATATCTCCTTGAGTAAGGGTACTAATTACTTTTTCATCGTCAATAATCTTAACTTCACCGCTGATGATAATGCCCAAATAAGTGCCTACTTCACCTTTTCGCATCATCACCTGTCCTTCAAAAAATTTGTGGCAAGAGAAATATTCGCTGATTACTTGCACCTCTTCAGTATAAAAGCTTCTGAATAAATCTAGCTCTAAAAGTAAGTTGTTGGTGATAAGCATTAAACTACTTTCTCGTTGTTAAACCACTCTTAGTAAGTAGATATAAAAAAACGAAAGTATAGCAGTTGCTACTTTAGTTCTACCAAATCCGCTGGCTATTAAGCTAAGACGCATTTAAACTACTTAGTCCAATCTCAGCTCCGGTGCGTCTCCCGCCTCCGGTGCGTCAGTACTAATTGATAATATAAATGCACAACAGCTTATCCCTTTGAGCATGCAGTGGATTTTTCTCCTCTGCTCCTATGCTCCCTGCTCCCTGCTTTTTTCAGCTCAATGGGGTACTTAAGCTGAATTATGTCTACCTACTGATACTGTTTTAGCATCTAGATCAAAATAACGGCAATAGTAGTAAGTTGACATAGGAGTATTTTACTATAAAAAACAATGTTTACTTTTTAACAAAATACTCCTATGGGTAATTATATCAATCTTCAGCAGTAAAACTGAATAATTATGATAAATTTACTCTCTATTCCCTTAAAATAAATAAGATATGAATGAAAAAAACAATCCTCTTCCTTCGCCTTCTGTCTTCTGCCTCCTGCCTCGGAGCCTTATTTGTCGAGAGTAATTAACAATTAGCCATTAGCCATTAGCCATTAGCCATTAGCCATTAACAATTAGCAATGACCAATCGACTGTTTCTCAAGAGTAATAATTATTATGCCTTCCCATAAATTTAATCGCCAATTGCGCCAAGAAGCAGAACAATGGCTAAGCGAGGGATTAATTACTGTTTCTGTGTATCAACAACTAGCCCAGCGCTATCAGTTTAGTAATATTGAAACTGCTGCTCGTAAGCGATTTGTGGTGATTTTAATCGGGTTAGGCTCTCTTTTACTAGGTTTAGCCATAATTACCTTTGTAGCAGCCAATTGGCAAACTTGGTCACGGGAGTTGAAAGTTATTTTGTTGCTAAGTTTGTTTGTGGGTATCAATACAGCTGGTTTCTATCTATGGCGATACCCAACACAAGGATGGCAAAGACGTTTAGGACAGGGATTATTATTCCTAGGGGCACTGATTTTAGGAGCTAACATTGCTCTGATGTCTCAACTCTTTCACCAAAGTGGACTCCTTTATCAGTTACTTCTGGTTTGGGGATTGGGTGTATTGGCAATGGCTTATAGCCTGAGGTTTACCTGGTTAGGAATACTAGCAATCCTCTTGATTGGGAGCGGGTATGGAAAGTCGCTGGCAGAATTTGAATCCATTGGGGAATTTTTCTGGCTGCGACTGATGGTGCAATATATGCCAGTTTTAGCAGGTTTGATGTTTATCCCTTTAGCTTACTGGTGCCGTTCCCAATGGATTTTTCGACTAGGTGCGATCGCGGTAGTTTATGCTCTAGAAGCTAGTTTGATACGCTTAGGGCTAGTAGATTCCCGAGCTTGGATTGCCGCGATTGCTTGTGCTCTACCACCTGCACTTTTATGGGGATATAGGGACTCCCTTTGGGTAAGGCATCCACTACCAGCAAAATCATTCGATAGAATAACTCGCACTCTTGCCATCACCTTCCTCAGCCTTCTGTTTTATGTCTTATCTTTCCACTGGGTATGGAAAACATCACCAATACCCGCAGCGGAAGAAACCTCATCAATACCTTGGTTTGTTTTACTCAATCTTCTCGTGCTAGGTTCCTTAACTATCTGGGAATGGCTGCAACTATTCCTTCAGCTAAAAGCAAGTTTCATTACAAAAAGGCAGGAGACAAACCCCCCAACGGGCGAAGGCACAGAGGAGAATGAGGGAGCATCTCTTTCCTTTGTAGTAGGCAGTGTACCCCCCGTTGGGGGAATAATAACTAACACCGTCGTAGCTATAATAATTGTCACGAGTGCCTTAGTTACCTATTGGCATTTAAGTATTAGCAGTCTACCAGTTGCAGCAGTATGGGTGTTTAACCTGCTCCTATTCGTTCTCGCAGTTGGTTTAGTTCGTGAGGGATTGGCACAGGGGCAACGACGCCTTTTTTGGGGTGGGATGGTGCTCCTAACTTTGCAAATTTTCAGTCGGATGCTGGAGTACAACACGGATTTATTGTTCAAATCCTTAGTATTATTCCTCTGTGGAGCTGGTGTTATTGTTGCTGGACTTTGGTTTGAGCGTTACGTCTTAGGTATTAGACATTAGGTTTTACTTTCTTTAACTAATGAGTAATAATTCTCACTCTTCCCATTCCATCTCCATGTGGCGATTCTGGATACCTCTGTTGTTTCAAACTGTGTTAATTATTGCTGTTCCAGCTCGAGCAATTTACACTCATTTGACTGGGAAAACAGTCATCCTTCAGACAGTGCCAGTAGACCCTTATGATCTATTGCGGGGTTATTCCCAAACTCTCAGGTATGACATATCCAATCAAGATACCTTACGGGAGCTTCCAGGTTGGGAAACATTACCCAAACAACCGCCTAATGGTAATGAGTTGCTCTTTATCAAGTCTGGTAGCAGTTTTTATCTAATTTTGCAAGAACCAGCCCCTAACCCTCCTGTTGAACTGCCACAACCATGGAAACCAGTAGCAGTTAGTCTAAAACAACCCTCCCAGCTCAAAGCCAATCAGGTTGCCATTAAAGGTGTTGCTTATGGCTCGCTCAAATATGGACTAGAAACTTACTACATTCCTGAAGAGCAACGAGACGAGATTAACGCTGAACTTAGCAAAGCTGAGCAGACTAACTCAGGCGAGTCAGAAGCTCCATCTCCCATTGTCATGGAAATTAAAGTGAATGCTCAGGGTGATGCGGTACCAGTCAGTCTCTGGGCACAGTTTGGTGAACCTGAACAACAAGAGATTCGTCAATATCGCTTTTAAGCTCAGGACGGGTGAGGTGAAAAAAGGTGTGGGAGAGCTTTTTTGAGTAATGAGTAATGAGTAATGGGTAATGAGTGAAGAAATTGTTATTAAATCACTGATTAGGTATATAATGATATTTTGCTGCCCAATAACTTGCACATTTATAAAATCACAAGAGATTAATTAAGTAATTTTACTGATAAATATCAAATCTAAAAGTAATCAAGCATTTAGTTAGGTAATTGTACCTTTGTAACCAATTATTTTAATACACAAAAAGAGAAAATATTAATTTCGTATATCTGGTTACAAAGATGTTTATGATGCAACCATCAAATATTTTTTATGCATCTTGTGCAAATTTTATCAAAAATTACTAGACAAAATTAACTTAAATAGTGTTAATATGTAGCATAAGTTGTTAGTTCCTTACCAATCAGGCTGAAACCTCAGTTAGTAGTTCCGCTATCTGGCTTGCCTAATCAAGCATTAACCTTTCGACATCTCCAATAATTAAATCTTAGCTAGAGTTTTGCCAGGGTTTGAGAATAATTATTGGAGATGTCTCTCAATTTTTTCGACTGAGATGAAATTTAATTAAATTACTCAGAAGAAAAATAATTCTACTTAGATAGGCGAGTGCTTATCTATAACTATAGAGATAAATTGTCTGTAGTACTTATTATTTATTAGTGCTAAGTACCAAGAAATTTATCAAACTTAGATCATTCCAGTTTGTTTTACTGAAAACTGCTACAGGTAGGAAGAGTGGGGACTTATTTTGACATTGACAACATCATCACTGCTAGGGAAATCAATGCAGCCATCATTAACATTAGCGGACGCCAGAGGATGTTGTCCCAACGAGCTGCCTTGTTTGCCTTACAACTAGTTTGTACCGAAGACAGCTGCGAACAGGATAGGCTGCGCCAAAAAATGCTAGCAGCAATTGATTTGATGGAAAGGTCACACAATGGATTGATTAATGGCAATCCAGGAATGAACTTACCAGGTAAACCCTCAAAGACAGTCTGGAAAATCTACTTTGAAGCACCATACTATCTCTCTCAACAAATCCGGAACTATATAACTCAAGTTAGAGCTTTAGGTCAAGCAAGCCGCACAGAACTGAATTTAAAAAATATTCACTTAAAATATATTCTTCAGGTCTCAGAAACAGAACTTTTAGCAGGACTCGATACTGTGGTTAGTCAGTATCACAAAGAAAGTGATTCACTTCAGTTGCAACTTGAAATTAAACAGGCTCAGCTCTATCAACAAAGTTGTACTGCTACTGCTACAGCCCATGCTCATGCCAAACAACTAGAGAGGACTTTAGATGATTTACAACGCACTCAGTCTCAACTAATTCAGGCAGAAAAATTCTGTAGTATCGGTCAGATGGTAGCTGGTGTCGCTCATGAGATTAATAATCCTTTCAATTTTATTTACGGTAATCTACAATGCACCAAGGAATACATCCAGGATTTATTTGATTTAATCAATGCTTATCAAGAGCACTACCCTAATCCCCTACCTTCGATACAAACTAAGATTGACAATATTGAACTAGATTTTTTGCAGGAAGACCTACCCAAAATTCTCGATTCGATGCAATTGGGAGCAAATCGCATTCGTGAGATTATCCTGTCCTTGCGTAACTTCTCTCGCACTGATCAAACTTCGCAGCAGTTGGTAGATCTTCATCAGGGGATAGATAGTACCTTGCTCATTTTGCGCAATCGTCTCAAAGCTTGCGGTAATCGACAAGGAGTAGAAATTGTTAAAGACTATGGTAATCTACCAAATATTGAGTGCTATGTTGGACAACTCAATCAGGTATTTATGAATATTTTGAGCAATGCGATTGATGCTCTTGAAGAAATACCTAACCATTTAGGTTACATTACTATTCGCACTAGCCTCAGCCCTGATTGCTCTAGAGTCATTATCCAAATTGCTGATAACGGACCAGGTATGACTCCAGAAGTTCAAGATCAACTGTTTGACCCGTTTTTCACCACTAAACCTCTTGGCAAGGGGACTGGACTAGGATTAGCCATCAGCCATAAAATTGTGGTAGATACTCATAGAGGTAGCCTCAAGTGTGAGTCTTTTAGAGGAAAGGGTACAGAGTTTTGGATTGAAATTCCACTACAACCGAGTCTCAGTCGATCTGAGTGCAAATTAAAACAAATGGCATTGAATTCTTGAGAAACACGCTCAAAGCTAATGGCTAATGGCTAATGGCTAATGGCTAATGGCTAATGGCTAATGGCTAATGGTTAATGGCTAATGGTTAATGGCTAATGGCTAATGGCTAATGGCTAATGGTTAATGGCTAATGGTTAATGGCTAATGGCTAATGGCTAATGGCTAATGGTTAATGGATAATCTGTGAAGAAACAAGGGAGCAGGGAGTTCCGGAAGAGGAAGAGTGAGAAAATAAGAGTTAAAGGATAAAAATCATGGAATGATAGAGGAGGTTTTAAAAGCGGATTTGGTATAAAGGATGAAAATTGCCACTTGGAACGTCAACTCAATTCGCACTCGCCAAGAACAGGTAGTGGATTGGTTGCAAACAACGAAAGTAGATGTGCTTTGTTTGCAAGAAACGAAAGTGGTGGATGCTGACTTTCCGCGATCGCCTTTTGAAGAATTGGGTTATCATCTCTACATTTGCGGGCAAAAAGCCTATAACGGTGTTGCTATCTTTAGCTTGAAACCCCTCGAACAAGTTAGTACTGGCTTTACACCAATGTTGAGTGGGGATCAGGTAGGTGACTTAGACGAACAAAAGCGGGTGATTACAGGTGTTGTGGATGGTGTCCGCATTGTTAATCTTTACGTCCCCAATGGTGCTTCGGTAGGTTCTGATAAATATGACTACAAGCTCCGTTGGCTCAAAATACTGGGAGAATATTTGCGATCGCTTTTAGAAAAAATACCCAAGGCTCTTTGTGTCTGTGGAGACTTTAACATTGCCTTAGAAGACCGAGATATCTATAAACCTGAAGGTAGAGACAAGCATATCATGGCTTCTCCTGCAGAACGTCAAGCCTTACAGGAAGTTTTAGCAGTAGGCTTAGCCGATGCCTTTCGCAAATTTACCACAGAGGGAGGCCACTTCAGCTGGTGGGATTATCGCCATGGTGGCTTCAGCCGCAATCGGGGTTGGCGTATAGATCATCACTACCTTACTCCTAACCTCTACGAGCAGGCTACCAGTTGTACGATTGATATATCACCTAGGAAGCTCACTAAACCTAGCGATCATGCCCCAGTTATAGTTGAATTACAGTCAACCTAAATAGGGCTTGCTGCATGAGTCTAATAAAAAATATGACTTCAACAATTCAAGCTTCGGTAATTACAATCGATGAATTAGAAGCAAAATTCAAACTTAACGAAACCACTGATATCAAATTTTTCCGAGAGTGGCAAGATGATTTACCTGAACTGAACCTTTGGGAACAGCAGTCATTAGATAGATTAAAAAATGGCTATCTCGATGTACTCAAAAAGCCACCAATTTTAGAAAATTATGTCAGGATGGCAATGTTATATCCTTTGCTATTTATTGCTGGATTTTATTTGTCTCCTTTACAAGTTAAATCAGAACAATCTATTTCCCTGCAAACTGAAGAAGGAACTATTATCGAAGGTCGTCTAGATATCTTAGTCTTAAAAAATCAGTTTTGGTTTCTAGTTATTGAATCCAAACGTCCAAGTATTGCTATAGAAGAGGTAATTTCGCAAGTTTTAGCTTATATGCTGGCAAATCCTAATCCACATCTACCAACTTTTGCCCTAATTACGAACGGAGGTTACTTTATGTTTCTTAAATTGGTTCAAAAAGAAAATTCTCAATACGCTTTATCAAATACTTTTGTGCTGCGTAATCAAGGAAATCAATTGTATCAAGTTTTGCGAATTTTAAAAAAATTAGTTCAATAGTCAGTTGATTTTGGTTGTTTGTTATTTGTTATTTGTTTAAGGATGCGAGAATTGCTACGTACCATGAGTTAACACATAAGTATAATAAGATAGTTTAGTGAGAGTCAGTTCTATGGTAGCTACAGTTCAAAAACTTACCCTTGAAGAATATCTTACTCTTGAGAATAATGCAGATATCCGATATGAATTAGTAGATGGTCAACTGATAGAGATGCCTCCAGAGACTGATCGACATAACTTAATTGCGCTTTATCTCCTATCACAATTTCTCAAATTCATATCCTTGCACTTAATTCGTCACAAGGACACAGAAATTGTCGTAACGGGTAGTCGCATTCGAGTACGTTTGCCGGATTTGATGGTTTTAACAGAGGAGCTTTTTACTGCGATAGGAGGTCAACGGGCAACTATTACTCCAGATATGCCTTCTCCTGCCCTAGTTGTTGAAGTTGTTTCTCCAGGCAAAGTTAATGAAGATAGGGATTACCGCTATAAGCGTTCTGAGTATGCAGCTCGAGGAATTTCAGAATATTGGATTGTAGATCCACATAAAGCAAAAGTGACGGTTCTAAGATTAGTTGATGGATTATATGAAGAAGCAATATTTGAGGGTGATGATCTTGTGCAATCAAGCATTTTACCGAATTTAAAGTTGACTGCAACTCAGATCTTAGGGGCAGGTTATCAATGGACAATTGATAATTGATAATTGATAATTGATAAATTTGGCAAGAAGTCTACTGCTTACTATTGAAACTTGAGTGCATGACTACCACAACAAAACCTTGGGATGCTCAACTTGCTTACTTGCTAGTTCGACCTTTACAAAACAGTTGGGTAAACCCCAATCACCTTACTACAGTGCGACTTATAACCGGGCTGGCTGCTTCGGTAACAGTTGCTCTCGGTAGTACGAGCGGGTTCAACATAGGAGCTGCACTGTTTGCATTGTCCAACTTTTTGGATCACACAGACGGTGAACTTGCTCGACTGAGTGGGAAGAGCAGCAAATTTGGTCATATATATGATTTAGCCAGTGACGCCATTATCCACATCTTCGTGTTTGTTGGTATTGGCTATGGTTTGAGGAACAGCGAACTTGGAGCTTGGGCGTTACTGATGGGTATTATCTCCGGTATCTCTGTTGCCTGCATTTTTCACCTGCGCAATGAGATGGAGCAGAAGTTTGGGAAAGAGGCAACCCGTCAACCGCGTTTCTCCGGAATCGAGATTGAAGATGTACTGTATTTATTCCCTTTGGTGACTCTGCTGAATGGATTAGTACCTTTACTCATAGCAGCAACTATTGGCGCACCAGCCTTTGCCTTGTGGGTTATTTGGCAATACAGATCCCTTTCCCCAACTCAACAAAAAGGCTGACAACCATCCCCAATTGATACGCAGTTGTGTTTAAAGATCCTGGTTTTTGGGAATGGGGAATGGGGAATTGGGAATTGGGAATAGGATCTGTACTTCACGGATGCGAGAACTGCTATAGATGAAAAAAGGGATATCTTGATGTCGTCAAAAAGAAAGCTTTCAATCTGCTTGATCAAATTTTGTATAGCAAGTCTGGCAGGAATGTCGTTGTTAGGGTGTCAAGCTCAAGAATTAACTACGACATCGAACACTCAAAGAAAAAATTTAGAATGTATAGCTCCGGCTAAACCCGGTGGGGGGTTTGATTTAACTTGCCGATTAGCTGCTAACTCCCTCAAGGAAGCTCAACTGATCGAGCAGCCAATGCTAGTAAAATATCTGCCTGGGGGCATTGGAGCAATAGCCTACAACAACATAGTGGGCAGCCGTAATCAAGACTCTAACGTCATTGTTGCAGCAAGTACTGGCTCTGCCCTGAATCTAGCTCAAGGCAAATTTGGCGAATACGATGAAAATGCCGTACGTTGGCTAGCCGCTCTGGGTGCAGATTTCGGAGTGATAGTAGTAAATGCCGATTCTCCCTGGCAAAATCTAGATGATCTGATGCAAGCATGGAAAAAAAATCCAGAGAGTGTTGTCATTGCTGGTGGGGGTTATATTGGTGCTCAGGATTGGATGAAGGCATCCCTATTAGCCAAAGCGGCTGGAATCGATCCCAAACAGATGCGTTTTGTTGCTTACGAAGGTGGTGGTGAAGCCTTGGCATCCGTTTTAGGGGGTCAAACTCAATTATGCCCTTGTGATAGATCCGAAATGAAAGGGCAACTAGAAAGTGGCAAATTTCGCGTTCTGGCAGTCTTAGCAGACGAGCGTTTACCTGATGAATTTGCCCAATACCCCACGGCTAAAGAACAGGGTTATGATGTTACCTGGCCAATTTGGCGAGGCTATTACCTACCGCCAGATATCACAGAAGCAGAATATCAGTGGTGGGTAGACACAATCACAAAGCTAGTGGAAACTCCTGAGTTTAAGCAGGAATTAGCTAATCGCGGTTTGTTTCCCTACATCAAAATTGGCGAAGAATATGAAACCATGGTTAAACAACAGGTTAAAGACTTTCGTGAATCAATTAAAGAAGTAGGACTAGCCGAATGAGCGATCGCATTTTTGCTGGGCTGATGTTAGTTTTTGCTCTCTATTATGGTTTCGAGGCATATGCTCTCAATGTACCGTTTGCCTACGATCCTCTAGGTCCAAGAGCTTTTCCCATCTTCCTCGCAGCACTTTTGGCAATTTTAACTCTATTTATACTCTTTTCCTCGGAATTACAACAGATAGATTGGCCCAAAGACAGGCTTCTAGTCAAGTCTGTGTTGGTAGTTGCTACCTTGGTAGGCTACGGACTAACCTTATTTGGGTCGGGTTTTATTATCTCCACCGCACTGATGATCGCACTTTTAGGTCGTTTGTTTGAGGCAACCTGGCTGCAAAGTGGAGTAGCAGGAATTACCTTGGGGCTGTTATTCTATGCCTTGTTTGGTTGGCTATTACAAATCCCTCTACCCTCTGGTGGTTTCTGAAGAAACAAGGCAGAAGGCAGGAGGCAGAAGGCAGGAGGCAGAAGGCAGTCCGAATGAAAAATTTTTTTCATCACCAGGTATGGACATTCTAGATTTTTTGCTCCAAGGTTTTGTCGTTGCTCTGAAACCTCTTAACTTGGGTTTAGCTCTGGTAGGAGCGTTTATCGGTACTCTGGTGGGGGCTATGCCCGGTATTGGTCCGATTAATGGAGTAGCAGTGCTCCTACCGCTCTCCTACAGCCTGGGCTTACCTCCAGAAACAGCTTTAATTATGCTAGCTGGGATCTATTACGGTGCAGAATACGGCGGGCGCATTTCTAGCATCCTGCTTAACATTCCTGGGGATGCTGGTGCAGTAATGAGTACTCTAGACGGTTATCCGCTAGCTCACCAAGGAAAGGCGGGTTCAGCCTTAGCTCTTTCTGCCATCAGTTCCTTCATTGGCGGCACGATAGCGGTAATCGGATTGACTTTATTTGCCCCGCCTTTAGCCCAATTGGCCATTAAATTTGGTCCAGCAGAATATTTCAGTTTGATGATTTTTGCCTTTGCTTCCCTGGCGGTAATAGTCGGTAAAAATCCCCTCAAAACTGGTATATCGGCAGTACTTGGGGTGATGCTAGCGATAGTGGGCGTAGATTCTGGAACTGGAGTATTACGCTATACTTACGGTGAGCCAGAACTTTACGACGGCATTGATTTTCTCATCGTTATTATTGGCTTATTTGCAATCAGCGAGATCCTACTGTTGGTGGAGAGAACCGAGATCAATACTGTTCAGTTAGGAACAGTTATCGGTTTGGACAAGCTGGGGGAGCTGGGGGAGCAGAGGGAGCTGGGGGAGCTGGGGGAGCTGGGGAGGGGAGGGAGAGCTGATAGTACTGATGAGAGTAGTATTGGGACTGAGATGGTGAACCTTGTCCCAATAGCAGTAAATCAAGCAATAGTTAACTTCAAAGAAGTACTCGCCTGTAAGTGGACTATTTTGCGCTCCTCCATTATTGGGTTTATTATTGGAGTTTTGCCCGGTACTGGAGCTTCGATCGCTAGTGCTGTAGCTTATGCTACGGAAAAACGCTTCAACGATCAGGAAAAAACTTTTGGCAAAGGGGATATTCGTGGTTTAGCAGCTCCAGAAGCAGCTAATAATGCAGCAGCAGTTGGTGCCTTTATCCCCATGCTGACTTTGGGAATTCCCGGTAGTGGTACTACTGCTATTTTGCTGGGTGGGTTGTTACTATATAACATTCAGCCTGGTCCAATGTTGTTTACTCAACAACCAGAAATTGTTGGAGGGCTGATTGCTTCAATGTATCTAGGCAACTTAATGTTGTTAGTCCTTAATCTGCCCTTGGTAGGCTGGTTTACTCGTATTTTGCTTGTGCCTAACTGGTTGCTAGTACCTGGGATAGTAGTCATGGCATTTGTTGGCGTTTTCTCTGTCCACGGTAGCATCGTGTCTATTTTTTTCATGCTAGCGATCGGAATATTCGGTTACTTCCTGCGCAAATTGCAATATTCCTTGATAGCTTTGATTTTGGGTTTTGTTCTGGGTGAAGTGATGGAAGGAAACCTGCGTCGGGCACTTGCTATCAGCGGCGGCGATATAGGAATTCTATTTCAGAGTCAAATTTCTCAAAGTCTTTGGATACTTACTTTGAGCATAGTAATATTGTTACCGATTGTGAGATTTGTTGGTTACCAACTTAAGGTGAGACAAGAGAGTAGATAGGGTTTGCTGAATAAGTAATAAGCATTAGAGGGACTTACGCACCGTCATCGAATTAAGTCATCCTGAGCGATAGCGAAGGATCTCCAGATGGCTCCGATGCTTCACTATCACCTCACCGGGCGGAAAGTACACTAACCCTCATCAAAGTACTATGAAATCTAGCTTTGAGCAAACTTGTGATGTGCTCATCGACGCATCTCGACAAATCGCCGAAACCCTATATTTTTCGTTGAGATGCGTCGATGCCTTACAGGGAGAGGGTTTGAGCTATGTGTTTTTGTCAATTTTTGGGTGGATATGTTAGTATTTTTGGAGATGCGTCGATTTGGCGGCTGAAACCCTTACTGGGTAAGGCTCCCTGAACGAACTCTTCCCACTCGCTGGGAAATCAAGTTGAATGGAAACTTTGGTAGATAATCCTCTTTAGTGTAAAAATTCCAACTTCCCAGTCGCTGGGAAAACTAAAACTACTTGAAAAATAACAAGGCTGACCTATACTGAAAACTAAAAGGTCAGCCTCTTTAGTATCAACTCAACGTTCGCTTATTTAAAAACGAGTTAGAGAAATTATCTATGAGCGAATAGGTATTCTGGGTTCAGTCTTAATTAACTTGACAAATAATCTAAAACGTGTGTATGGATGTATATGCGATCGCAGAAGGGGTAGTTGTCTGAACCGGTGACAAGCAAGCTGAAGTGCTTAGGGGGTGAACGAAATTTTCGGTGGGATTTCCTAGCTAAGTATCCAAAAATTATAAGTTCTCTCTTCTCCCTCAGCTCCCCAGGAGCGCTTCGCACCCCCAATTGAATGGGAGAAACAATTCTCTTACCTATTGCCAGACTCGGAGACTCGGTGTTTATTCAGAGATTAGCAATTAGTAATTAGCCATTAGCCATTAGCCATTAGCCATTAGCCATTAGCCATTAGCTTTGAGCGTGTTTCTCGAGAGTTTGTAGGGACTGATTTAGATTTTAGGGTAATTTTCACTTACTTTTTCAAGCTCTTCCTGGAATATCTTCTCAATCAATACCTGATTTTCTTGGCTTTCAGCTTGCTTGAGATATTCAATAGCAATTTGTCCTACAGCAGGTTTATCCTGAGTAATTTCCACTAGGCACTTCACCGTTTGGCGAAATTGAATTTTCTCTAACAACTGCCTCGTAGTAACAATCGGTAAAGTAACAGCAGCAACTATTAACCCAATTGTCGGAGGAACAACAGGAAGCCACCATCCCTGTAAAAAAGCTAGATAGGTAACTCCCACAAGTACCCCAATTGCAACAACTACAGCGAGCGCAATTTGTTTAGGAGACTTTAATTGCCAAGCTAATGCAGCACCTAATCCAGACCACAGCAAAATCCACAGCCACTCTGCCACTTCCGGCAAAACCCGCAACATGGCTCTCCCTTCCAAAGCTGCACTCAACAGTTTGCTGATGATGTTAGCGTGAATTGTTACCCCTGCCATTTGGGTTGGAGTATCAAAGAGGTTTCCACTGTAAGGGGTTGGAAACAAATCATTGATACTTTCAGCAGTAGAGCCAATCAAGACAATGCGATCTTGTATTGCTTCTGCTGGGAGCTTCTTGGCTAATAAATCCGTAATCGAGAAGGTTTCAAACTGTTCTTGGGTACCGTGGTAGTTGAGTAAAATTTGGTAGCCCCTTGCTTCTGCACGGACATAACCCCCATCATTACTGTCAAAGGGAACTAGGGTTGCTTTCCCTAGTTGCACATGGTGAAGATTTTTAGAGGAGGATTGGGGAGTAATACCTTCAGCTTTTAGGTATTCCAAAGTCAATCGCAAACTCAAGCTAAGCTGCTGCTCATCTTTTGGGAGACTAACTGTCAACAGAGCACGGCGAATTTTGCCATCTCCATCCGGTATCTGATCGGCAAAACCTACCTGAGTTAATTCAGATAAAACTGGAGGTGGAGGAACTTGCTCACCCACCACTTTCTCAATACCAATCAAATTCGGAGTGTTGTTGAACAGGTTGACTAATTCCTGATAACCCGGTTCCACAGGCAAATTTCGATATAAATCCAAACCAATAACTCGAGGCTGGTAGGTTTTTAGAGTCTGGAGTGCCTGAGCTAATATCTGATCTGGCAGAGGATATTGTCCAATTTTTTGCAGATCTGGTTCATCAATCGTAATAATCGTAACACGAGGGTCAATTGCTGCTGGGGGACGTACCTGAAAAAAGCGATCCAGCATCGTCAACTCCATCCCCTGTAATATCCCAGTAAAACGTAACAGAATAACTGAGGTGGCAATTCCTCCTGCAATGCTCCCAATCCATATTTTGCCAAGGCGTAGATTTTTACAGCTTTGCCGTGCCTTTTTTCGGGCATTTGCCAAGATACGATTTGCTTCCCTGACAGCTTGGAGGGCAAACTGCGCTTTTTCTCGTTCAATTTTTTCTACAGCTAAATCACTCTCCACTGCACGTTTTGCCAGTTCTTGACTAGCAGTTAAAAAGCGATAATCTAAGTCTGAGAGCTTCTTATTATTTGCCCAAGCCAAGGCTTCCTGTAATGCCAATCCTTGTAGAAGTGGAGACTCATCTTGCTGTCCAGAATTAAGCCAAGCCTTCAAGCTTTGGGCATAGGGACGCATATTCTCGAGTTGTCTAGCAACCCATTCTGAATTAAAAACTGCTTGATAGATCGGATTTTTTACCTTCAAGTATCCCTGCTCATTGATTACCAAACCGGACAGCAGTAGTTCAATCTGTTCTCGACTGTCATCAGTTGGCATCTGATCTTCTGCTAGAATTTGCTGATATATTCCCAGTAAGCGCCCTGCCATTTGCTCATCACTTAACAAGCGATCGCGAATTGTCCGCAAATGCTCTGGCTCATCCTGAAATTCCCACTTATCAATTATGTGTGACTTGACAATATCTTGCACCAAAGATACTTCCATCTCCATTAAAATACTTGAAGTTTCCTTAACCATTGTCCCTGGGTAAGTATCTAAATGAGGAATTATTGGAGAGTCCGAGATATCATGTATGTAATGATATTCTGCTAATACTAACTGGCAAAGTTTTTGGGTCAAAAATGGCTGTCCTCCTGTCCAAAATAAGATTTCTTTGAGTACTGCTTGGGCATTACCTTCTTTAACTTCTAATCCCTGAGCTAATGACTCAATTTTATCTTCTAAGGTAAAACCATGCAGTTCTATAGCTTTACCAATATTAAACGGAGTACGTCTTTTATCTCGAATTAGATCTGATGGTGTTGCCACCCCAAAGATAGCAAAAGTGATGCGCTTGAATGCTGGATTAATTGCTCTCTGGTTATAGCAAAAGCGAATTAAAGCAAAAAAATCATCTACAGGGAAAGGTAAATTGAGAATGCTATCAATCTCATCAATTAAGATAACAAGTCTTTCCTGCTTAAACTGTACCAGCAATACCTCAGAAATAAACTTACTAAACCGCTGAGTAAAAGAAATATCTTCCTGTTCTTTCCACCAGGCTTTTAAATTGAACTTTCCTAAAAGATTGAATCCCAACCATAACTCCGTAACAATTCCCTTATACCACTGAATCGGGGTAATATTTTCACTACCGATATTGGTCATATCAATGGTGGTGCATTTAACCCCTTCTTCTTGTAAGCGATGCTTTGCTCGAACCAGCAGCGAGGACTTACCCATTTGCCTAGAGTTGAGTACATAGCAAAATTCACCAGCTTTGAGGGCTTCATAGAATTGAGAGTCTGCCTGTCGCTCCACATAGCTAGGATCATCACTACTTAAACTGCCACCGACTTGATATTTGTAAGAAGCCATTGATAATTTGATAACCACTAGATATTTAGGGAGGTAGAGAAATGTGACCCACATTTGACAGCCTAAGTGTGTCACACTAAAGATTTTCAACAACAGTTAATTCTTAATAATGAACGGAAAATTAAACAACCACCTCAATTACTAGATTATGATGTATGAACAATTACTGTTTTACTAT
>JAAHGL010000162.1 GCA_010692635.1 Symploca sp. SIO2C1
TCAATAAAATCCTTCAACTCCTTATCCTTACTCCTACACGCATACTCCGCAATCGCTATATGCCCTAGCACCTTTGCGTATTCATTCTCTAAAGGTGCATACTTCCCTAACCCATCCTTATCCTTTTCGGTTTTTTCCTCCGTTTTACTCAATAACTTTTCCAAGGGGTTGCTTATCCAGGTTGCTCCCTCTGTTAGATACGTTATCTGCAAATTGCCGGCTAGGTAATCTGTCCCGCTTTGACGATGGTCTTCTCCTATGATATATTTGTCCGATTTCATGCCCAACAGCACGTTCTCACGAGCCCCGGGAGCATTCAATATCTCCCTAATACGTAACTCTATATCCTTAATCTTTAAGTTGGTGGTAACTTGGCTCTGTTTCTGTTCCACTGTCATCGCTCCACTATTTCCTCTTACCATAATCATTTATCTCTCCCTGCTCTGTCAGTCGGAAAAGTCGGATAAATGAAGTCCCTTTAGTCGGATTTTGGAGAGGAGAAGTTTCTTTACGAATTAACAGACCCGGTGGAATATGCCTACCAAAGGGGATGGGACCCGGATTGCTCTCACTCAACAGTTGCTTCAAATTCCGAGGCACCAGCTTCCACTCGAAGATTTCCTCTTTTCCAACCTAGCGAAATCGGTTTCTTGCCGTATGAGGAATTGTACAACTCAAGTTGTTTTAGCCAATCATACTTAACACCGTTTCGGAGGAGAATAGGCAACTCGTTTTTACTATTATGGGTTAATTGGAGTCTGTTTCCATTTGCACCCGTAAATCCAACAGTACCAGTAGCAAGATTTCCTATATCCAACTGACTTTTTGCCTTGATTGTTTGTTTAAAAGCACTGTAGCTGCCATGAGACTCCTCTTCTCCCACTTCCAAAGCAAAGCCAGTATAACCTTTACCAGTCGTTGTAGCTTTCAAAGTTTGTTCCTGACTGTAAAGCTCTGCTAACTTCTGCTTCTCAATGGTTACCTCAGTATAGGGTGCCAAATTAATTGGATGGATAGCCAGCCAGGTTTTCTCCAGTTCAAAGAACCAAATACCATCTTCAATCTCTGCATTGGCACTCTTTGGCAACTGGAAGAAAAAGGGTTGTTCTGAAGCTGGTCTTAACCAAATAACTAGGTTACGATTTTGACCAACTTGGTCACCTGAGTTTTTCCCTGGTTTTACCCAACCACCGCCTGTATTGGCAACAAAATAATCAACGCCGCGCTCTTGATTGTACGCTATTAACTTGAATGGCCCGACATCTCCATCGGCAAACTTACCAGCCAAACTACCCAACTGATAGGTATGACCAAAAAAACTGGTCTCCCAATAAGCTGGTTGATCTTCTCCTCCAGGTTTCCAATTCTCATAGATAGGTTTAGTTGCTCGGATTTCTACTGGCTTCTCAAACTGCTTCCGTGCCAGCGCCACCACCGCAAGTGGTGGTCTATAGGCACTAGTAATGAGGTGAATCACATCCCGCTCAGGCTTAGGATTAGGGAAGGCGACATCTCCAAAATAGAGCCAGAATAGACGAGCTGAATTAGAGCCGTAGACTACATTACCTTTGCCATAATCCCGTTTAGTCGGTCCCCCAAAACCTCCCCGATAATATTTCACTGCAGCAGCAGTAGACATCCAATCTAAAGCTGCCTTACCTAATTTTTTCACTTCCGGGTCTTGAGCAAAATCATAGAGATTCAGATAAGCAGCAAAGGTATGACCGAGGTAAGTCTCCGAATCCCACTCCCCCATACCAATATGATAAAGTGCCCAGACATACCGCTGAAGTTTCTGTTTGTAGAGCAGCCTGGTATCCTCGTTACCTGTTTCCTCTGCCATCAGGTAAACCCCTACCTCTCGCATAGCTCTGAGATTGTCGGTATTACGGCCATCAACCCAGCCACCTCGTACCTCTGGCCCCCAACCATCTCCCCCTTTGCCCTTACCATAAATAGGGTGAGGACGTCCTTTAGGATCATGCTCTGTCCACTTCTTAGCTCCCTCAAACATCTTCTGTTTATAGTCAGGGTCGAGAAATTTACCAAAGAAGAAGTATTTTCTTATTTGTCCCTTGAGAGTGAAACTGTAATAATAGTCAATACCCTCAGTATGCTGGTGGTCACTGGCTTCGTTGTCTTCCGATTGCAGAAATTCCAGTGCTTGCTCCCGATTACCAGCCAGAAAGTTAAACATTGCTATGGGATAAGACCGCTTCTCGTTTTCCCCGTGAGTGTTACCGTAGCCTTTACCTGCGTAGTATTGAATTGCCTCATTAGCTCTAATCCAAAACTCAGCTTCTAATTCAGGAGTCCACTCGTTCCGATATTCTGGCTCCATAGGCAATGGCTTAACCTGAATCTGGTTATCTGTTGCTATTACAGGTTCAGCCTCTAGTGCTGAGGTTGTGGGAATGATTCGGTTAGTGCAACCGAAAATTCCACAAGCTAGTGCAAGAAGGCAGAAGGCAGAACCCACCCCTAACACCTCCTTGGAGGCGAACAGAAGGCAGGAGGGAAGAAAGCTTGTACCGTAAGCTTTTTGACCTTTTGTCGATGGTTGGTTATTTCCGCCGCGCTGCTCTAGGAGAAAAACTACTATTGGATAAGGAAAAATGCGTATATGTTTCATCTCACACAGACATAAAAATACTTAGGGTTTGCTGAAAAAGTCGATTGATTCTGGTTTTGAAGTAATGAGTAATGAGTAATGAGTAATGAGTGATGAGTAATGAGTGATGAGTAATGAGTAATGAGTAATGAGTAATGAGTGAATTACCCCTCGATTAGCTCCCAGATTTTTTCAATTGTGCAAGCTTTTTGAGCCAAAAGGTATAATTTCCTTGCACTTTCATGGGAAATCCCTGGGTGACCTTGGGGAATACAAGTGCTCAAAACGAGGATAAATGCTTAATTCCTTCTTACTTGTTACTTTTTACTTGTTACTTGTTACTTATTCAGCAAACCCTACTTATATGAAATTATGGAATTTTGATAATGCATCGGACAGTACCCACACGGGTAGTAGCTTTTTCTTCGACTCCGATCGTGCTCAGATTCAGAACTCCGACTTCTTGAAGAAGTCGGAGTTCTCGGGTTCAACTATCTGATGGTACTTTAGGATATCAAATCAGGAAACACTTCCTGCACCGCTGGATGAATCAACTGGTAATTTTGTACATTTAGTCCCTTAGCTAAAGCTGGGTTGGAGTCTAAAGCCTTCATACCCTGATTTGCTAGCTTGAGGACGTAAGGTAAAGTACTGTTGTTGAGTGCTTGGGTAGCTGTCCAAGGTACAGCTCCTGGCATATTCGGTACTCCATAATGGACAATATCCTCCTCTATATAGATAGGATGACTGTGAGATGTTGTTCGCAAGGTTTCAACGCAGCCTCCCTGATCTACTGCAACATCGACAATTACTGAACCAGGGCGCATTTGTTGAACCAGAGAGCGAGGTACTAAAATTGGGGCGCGATATCCTGGGATTAAAACTGCACCAACTAGTAAGTCCGCATCTTTGACAGCAGCTTCAATTTGTGCAAAGTTACTGTAAAGTAGTTCCACCCTAGAGCCAAACAGGGTTTCTAAATAGGTCAAACGCTCCACATTAATATCGATAATCTGTACTCTAGCTCCCATTCCCACTGCAATCTGGGCCGCTTCTGTACCGACAACGCCACCACCAAGAATCACTACACAACCAGGTCTTACTCCCGGTACTCCCCCTAAGAGCACACCCCGTCCTCCCTGCTGCCGTTCGAGAAATCTGGCCCCAAATTGGATAGAAAGACGACCAGCAATAATACTCATCGGAGTAAGGAGAGGGAGCTTGTGATCTGGAAGTTCAACTGTTTCATAAGCGATCGCACTGGCTCCACAATCAATCAAATGCTCTGTCAAAAAGCGGTTAGCTGCCAAGTGCAAATAAGTAAATAGTATCTGTCCTTTTTCGAGAAACTGGTACTCTGACTTTAAGGGTTCTTTAACCTTAACTACTAGTTCCCGATTCCAAGCCTCTGCTGCCTGGGTAACAATTTGTGTCCCTACTTGCCGATAGTCTTCATCCGTAAAACCAGCTCCGTTCCCAGCACCTGTCTCAACAAAGACATGATGACCAGCCTCACACAAAGCTCTAGCGCTATTAGGACTGAGTCCGACACGAAATTCTTGGTCTTTAGTTTCTTTAGGTATACCTACTTCCATCTTCTCACCTCATGTAGCGTGTTTGTTTGTATAACTGTTAAAATTAGTTAACGATTGTAACGTAATCCCAATCACGAGGTTTAAAAACCATGACTCAACCAAAACCAACAGTCACTCCTCAACTAGAACAACCCAAGTTCGGTTTCAACGAATACGCAGAGCGTTTGAATGGCAGAGCAGCCATGGTTGGTTTTCTGTTGACTGTGCTCATTGAGTACTCTACAGGCCAAGGATTGCTGACCTGGTTGGGTTTGCAATAGAATCAATAACTGACTCTAGCCGGAATCTAGACCGACTTTGCTCCGTCTTGTAAAAGTTGAACAGACTTACCTAAGGGTTAAAGATTTTAAATTTACCTGGGCAAAGAAACTAATCTAGCTAACTTCTCAGGGATTCCCGGTATCCCGTCGGACGCTAACTCAGTTTTGTTTAGAGTTCACGGGATGCCCCACAGCCAATAGTTTAATTAAACCTACACTCTATAATGGTAGCAAATTGAACATTGGTGTTAGGTATTACTCGAAAGGTGAATGGCGGCAGAAGGCTCCAAGGCTCCAAGGCTCCAAGGAAAGAAAGCTTGTACAATAACCCGCCAGGAAAGAGAGCGATAGAATCCTTACTCTATAAGCATTCTTAATTCTTAATTCTTAATTCTTAATTCCGCGCAGCGGTTCTAGGTATCCTGGTGCTGATAAGTTAACCTAGGATTAGATGAAGTAGTAATTAGAATAGAGTAAGTAATAACTTGTGATGAATGGTTTGTTACCTCGAATTTTGAAGTCAGCTTACCGAAAAGAACCAATCTCTAGTTTTATTATAATTGTGGGAGCAGTAAATGCGGTAATTGGTGGTGTTGGTGAACACTGGTCATTGCTAACTTTCGGGCTGATGATGGTGATGCTAGCTGCTGTAGTCCGTTGGTGGCAAACCCAAAACAAGGAAGTGAAGCTAAATGAACAGCCTGTAACTCACTATCTCCCTCCAAATTCTTCGCGTCCCCCCTTACCGATGCTAAGTACAACTAAGCGTCAGCCGCCACGATAAGCAGTTTAGGGTAAGGAACTTGGAACAGCTCCCATCCGTCTATGAAAGCAGAGGAGCCTGGGAAGCTGTGGGAAACAACGGAGAAATTCCCAATTAGCAATTAGCAATTAGCAATTAGCAATTCCCAATTCCCAATTCCCAATTCCCAATTCCTGCTTAGTTAGTAATTATTCCTAGTAGCTCAAAATGGACAATTCAGTCCTCGTTCACCAGCTAAAAATTGGCGAAGTTGCCAATCTTAGTGGCTTGCCGGTCAAAACTATCCGTTATTATGAGGAAATAGGTTTACTAGTCCCGGCAACTATACGTTCTTCTGTAGGCTATCGCCTGTTTACCGATGAGGTCTTCAACCGCTTAGCATTTATTAAACGATTGCAATCTCTAGGGCTCAGTCTTAGTGAAATTAACGATATCTTAAACATATATGACTCAGGTGAGTTACCCTGCGGAGCAGTTAAGCAACATTTACTTGATAAAATTGAAGCGATCGCCCAGCAAATTGAAGCTTTAGAAATTCTTCAATCTGAGCTACAAGGCATAGTCTCCGGCTGGCAAGAACAACCCTCTAGCTACGCAAGAATTCAGACTATCTGCCCGAATATCCAACATATGGAGAGCTGAGAGAGATGAGAAGACGCGGAAATAAGAAAAAACAAATTATCAATTATCAATTATCAATTATCAATTCCCTACCCACTGAGCCTCATGGGTATTTATAGTTCATACTTCATAGTTCATAATTTATACTTCTTAGCGAGCATCCTCCCTGGGTTGCCTCCTGCGGCAATCTCTCCAGCACAAGAATTGCTAGGAAACTGCTGTCAAGCTGCACTAGTAGCTCAAGACAACTTGAATAGCCCTTCATCCGAAATAATTGAACTAGAATTTCTTCCCTCAGACAGTTGGAGAAATCCTCAATTGGTGCGTACTATTGAGGCTCATGCCGGACCAGTTGATGTCCTTACCTTCACTGCTGATAGTCAATTTTTGATCAGTGGGGGTAGCCGTAACGATGCTCACCTCAAAGTTTGGTGGCTGGAAAACGGTAGAGCAGTTGATAGTATCAGAGCCCACCGAACATCGATAACTGCTCTGGCTTTGACTCCTGATGGGGAAATACTTGCTAGCGTTGGCGATGATGCTGGTGTCAATCTTTGGGACTGGGAAAAAGGAAACTATACCCGTACTTTTCTAGATCATTCCAGTAATATTCTTTCCTTAGCAATAACCCCAGATAGTAAAACCTTAATTACTGGTGCATTAGATGGTATTCGGTTATGGGATTTGACGAAGCAACGTCCTCTTTATACTCTAAACCGTTTTGATCATCAAACCTATGCTCTTGCCATTCATCCAGAGGGAGATATTCTCGCAAGTGGGCACAAATTTGGCACAATTAAACTGTGGAACCTGAAAACGGGAACATTATTGGGAACAATTCCAGCTCATAGTAGGGCATCAAATCAAGTTACTGGTCATAGCAATCCTTCAGTGAGCGTTCTTGCCTATACTCCGGATGGTAATACTTTAGTTAGTGGCAGTTATGACCGTACTATTAAAGTCTGGAATCGACAAATAACTGGACAACTAGCATACCGCTCCTTGAGGGGACATACCGGGCGTATTGAAGCGATCGCAATTAATCCTAACGGAGAAATTCTAGCATCCGCTAGCCGTGATGGTGTCCGACTCTGGAACTTGCAAACTGGTGAGCTGTTGGCTTTACTCCCTGAACATAGAGACTGGGTGAAATCTCTTGCCTTCAGCAAAGATGGACGACTCCTTGCTACTGGAGGATTTGATCAGAGTATCAGGATTTGGCAGGTAGGCTCACCAATCATATCAAATCCGGATTAATGGAAACCAGAGCCAAATTCAATACTCTCGAGAAACATGCTCAAAGCTAATGGCTAATGGCTAATAGCTAATGGCTAATAGCTAATGGCTAATGGCTAATAGCTAATGGCTAATCTCTGAATAAACAACCGAGTCTCCGAGTCAGGCAACAGGGAAGAGAATTGTTTCTCCCATTCAATTGGGGGCGCGAAGCGCTCCCACTACAGCTTCTTTCAGAAGAAAGAACAGGAATTATCCTCCGTACACATACATACCTGATATTGTGCCTTGGAACCAAGCGAGCGAGCCTGAGGCTCGGATTGTAAGATTACCTGATGAGGAATCGTAGGAAATTGTTCCTATAGGATAGCCCTGTTTGAGTTTAAACTCGAAAGACTGAGGGGATTCGCGAATAATTTGCATGCTGTCGTCGCCTGCTTGGTAAACGATGTAGAGTACATCATCTTTATCTGTATAAACAGATGCTATAAAATCAAAACCGAAATAACCTGATCTTCCGGTAAACGTTCCAGAAAAACTTGTCCCTTTTGGTCCGATATTTGTGATGATATTAGGATCATCTTGGTTATAAGAATGTCCAAATCCACCAACTAACTTTACTTCTCTATCAGCCATTATTCCCCTCCAACGGGTTGTTACTTTTTTGACTTCTTAAGGAGGATACACTATCTTTACCGTATTGTAAATTGATTAATTCTTGATTAAGGATATTATTAATAATTTCCTAACTATTACCTATTACTTAAAGTGAACACTAAAAAATGAAAATATTATTAATCGTCGGCTTCTGAAATCCAACTACCGTCGGTTGACGACAATTTGGTAATATTTGTACATCAAACAACTCTGTACAACCAGCTTGAAACTGAAGAAAAGCCACTCTCTTACCAGTGTGGATATCCACTACCCAAATAGCACACTGTAACTCTTCATTACTCTCCTCAATCGGCAATCCCCCAAAAGTCTTCTTCTCCCGAATTTGTGACAGAGCTACAAACCCATAGCGATCGCAAAAAGTCAATCCTCTGGTAAATCCTGGTAACTCAGCTACTGTCGTACTATTACCTGTTTGTGGATCTACTACTACTAAACGTCCCCTACCAGAATCCAGCAGCCACAGCTTTCCAGCATAAACCCGAGGAGAATGAGGCATGGAAAAACCCTGCGCCACAATCTCACCACTGGGTACATCAATCAAACAACCACCATTTGCTTTGTTTTCCCGCCAGCCTTGGGGAAGATCTGTCTCCCCTAAAACCGTCACATATTTCGGTTGTCCATCCACCACTGCCAACCCATTTAAATGGCAGCGATCCTCTGCTTTCAGCTGACTGATAAACCTAGGTTGCCAGCGAGGGACAAAATTATATTCCGGACTAACCGTACACAAACAAGAGAAACGAGTATTGACAAACCAAAGCTCCTCCCCCACCCAAGCCAACTCATGAATGCGGATATCCCCAGTAACCTGAGACCATCGAGGTACAAAACAAGCTTCATACTGATTAGGGGGATCTACTTTGCCAGCAATTCCGGGAATATTAGGCAAAAACCAAATCTGCCTGCGGGTGCCAATTGCCAGTTGCTGGGGTGACAAAGCTAACCCCATGAGCAACTCAAAGTTGCGCAGCAAAGTATTTAAACAACCTTGCTCAGCTCGCACTACCATCAATTTTCCTGCTTGGTAGGTAGAGACAAACAGCGAAATCCCTAACTTTTCCAATAACTCTGGGAAACTAGCAGAGTGAATGTAGTTAAATTGAGTTGACTCAGGTTTTTTTGGTGGTGGCATGGCTTTGCTTCATTAATGAATAATGGATAATGGATAATGAATAATGGATAATTACAAGAAGCTGAAAACCGAGAGGATTGAATATAAGGAAATCTCAATCGCACTTTTTTCTCCTTAAAAGGAGAGGCTTTAAACCGGATTGATTAATTATCAATTATCAATTACAGCATTTCTCAGTATAGTGAGGTACAGATCCTATTCCCCATTCCCAAAAACCAGGATCTTTGTACCTCATCTAAATGAGAAACGCTATAAACAATACTGATAACTGGGTGAAGAGCGCGAAAACTGAATAGGAATCGCTTAAGGGTGCCAAAATCTATGGGCAGTAGTTACAATTCAGACATTCGCGAACAAATCAAGCTAATCAACGCCGAGCAGCTTTACCAGATTAAGAATGAGAACGGACAATTGATTGATTATGAAAAGGCTAGCGGCAGGCAGCTATTCAATCATTACCGTCACAAGCTTACTAATTATGATCAGGTTCTTGACTCTGTTAGAGCTGAGCAAGGATACCTGACAGGTAGACAAGAAAAGAAAGCCACTGTTGCAGCAGCTGAACAGGTACTTGAAAAATACCGTAATGAACATGTTAAGGTTATTCAGGATAGCCGAGCTAAAGGAAATATACTTAAGAATCTAATGCAAAAAGCTGGAGTAGGTACTGCTTCTGCTCTAGTTAATGTTCTCGATACATGTTCAGATAAGCTCAAACAGCTCAAGAAACTAGAGACTAGTCAGCGCAATTTACAAGCGTGGAACGATACCTATCAAGTTCAGCGTGAGTTAGTTAAGAAACTGCTGATTGAGGAAGGTGTCTCTGAAAAGATAATCAAAAAAGTCAATAAAATTTACAGTACTCGTTCTGTTAATAAGGCAGTGACATTAGGTTCAAATCTATTCGACTTAGAAAAATCTGAAATTTTAAACTTGCTCAAGTCTGCTGTTCGGTATAGTACACTTTGACCTGGAGCAACATGATGAAAATACGGGAAATTAAGCAAGAAATTTTTACCTTAACCTGTACAAACAGCACTCAACAACTTAAAAAAGAACGCCCTGATCTAACTCAAGGTCTTGATTTGCGTTACAAACAACAATGGACAAATATCTTGGAAAAACTCAAGGTATTGCGGCTTGAAGGGAAGGATCTATCTCTCAAGGAGCTTGAGCAGTCAGAACAAATGCTGCAAGAGTCTCTGTTTGAGATTGGTCATATTGCCGGGTTAAGCGATGATCAGATTAAGATTGATTGGCAGCGTATTCAGCTGGAAGCACAGTTTAGAGATGTCCATCTAGAAGAGTTGTGATTATCCTTCCTATCGATAAACTAGAATCCCTTCCCAATGGGATTTCTGAAAAGTGATGTAATATCAAGTTCGGATAAACAGTGATAATTCCTTTCTACCTTGCAACCTTCTGCCCTCTGCCTTCTGCCCTCTGCCTTATTGCCACCGAAGTGTAAGTATTCAACCGAACTTGATATAAAAAGACTGTAAGTATTAGTAATTCGGCACGGGAGCATGGAGTGATTAAACCACAGAAGACTTACCAGTCGCAGTTAAAGCAATATTCAAGCATCCATCCTGGGGAATTTTCATGGCCTTTTTGGCCAGCTGTACCCCTCTACCCTTACGGTAAACGGCAAACTCTCTGCAAAGAAGTAGTTAAAGATACCATCTGGACTTTCGACCAACTGCAGGGCATCCTCTATGTCATCGTGCCGATTCGTATGACTGTCGTTAAGCTCGAAGCGGGGGGACTGTTAGTCTACGCACCAGTTGCACCAACTTCTGAATGTATAAAACTTGTCAGAGAGTTAGAAGCAGAACATGGGGATGTAAAGTATATTATACTACCAACCATCTCTGGCATTGAGCACAAAGTCTTCGTTGGTCCATTTGCCAGACGCTTTCCACAAGCACAAGTCTTCATCGCCCCAAATCAGTGGAGTTTTCCCTTGAATCTGCCTCTTAGCTGGCTCGGCTTTCCCCCGGGACGTACTAAAGTACTTCCAGAGGATAGCACCAAAGCTCCCTTTGCTGATGAGTTTGACTACAGCATACTCGGTCCTATTGATCTCGGACCAGGACAATTTGAGGAAGTTGTCTTTTTCCACAAGCGATCGCGTACACTGTTGGTAACAGATTCTGTAGTTTCTGTACCCGATAAGCCACCTGCAATCATCCAACTGGATCCTTACCCTTTATTATTCCACGCCAAAGAAAATGGTTTGGATGTAGTCGAAGATAGTGAGGCAAACCGCCGCAAGGGATGGCAGCGTATTTGTTTATTTGCCTTCTACTTTCGACCAAAAGTGCTGGAAACAATAGGATGGGGACAGGCGATACGTGATGCCTTCAAAGCGCCAGATTCGTCAAGAAAGGCATATTTCGGTTTGTTTCCCTTCAAATGGCAGAAAAACTGGAAACAGTCGTTTGATGCCCTGCGGGGGGACGGACGTTTGTTTGTTGCCCCGATTCTACAGACGCTCATTCTCAATCGAGCACCGAAAGAAACCCTCGACTGGGCAGACAAGGTAGCTAATTGGGATTTCCAGCGGATTATCCCCTGCCACTTCGACTCGCCAATTAACACCAACCCACACCAGTTTCGACAGGCATTCAACTTCCTGGAAAAGCAGCCTTTTGGAGAGAGAAGTCAAGCTTTACCTGAAGACGACTTTGAACTGCTCAAGAAAATTGATGAGAGTCTCAATAAAAGCCGCATCGTACCACCAGCTAAGGAAAAGGTGTAGAGAATTAAGAATGCAGAATGCAGAATGAAGATTTAAGAAGGCAAGAAAAAT
This sequence comes from Symploca sp. SIO2C1, assembly GCA_010692635.1. Taxonomy (GTDB): domain Bacteria; phylum Cyanobacteriota; class Cyanobacteriia; order Cyanobacteriales; family Coleofasciculaceae; genus Caldora. The sequence continues at coordinate 11,712 of JAAHGL010000162.1, forward strand.
ATAAGACTCAAAGTCAGAAGGTTATAATGCTTATAACATCTGATTTTGAGTCTTTGTTTACTTTTTATTTTGTGGCAAAAGCTACACCAATCAGGTTTAACTATTCAAAAAGCTTGGGATTAATACCCATCATACCCAGAGGATAACTGCTCCCATAAAGCTTTGACATGGCTTTACTATAATTTTTGGGAAAATCTTTAATCCATCCATCCTTCTTTTTTCGGTTAGATCTTTCATGCCTTTCAAGATATTCCGAAGTTGCCTTATTTGACCTTTCAGCCATAGTTCGGACATATTTCTCGAACGGTTTGAGTGCTGCTGACTGCTTCTTCTTCTTCTTCTTCGGTCTGCTTCCAGATAAAGTTCTGGGAAGGCTACCAAAATTTCCCTCACTTTGGAGAACAACAGCTTTTTTTATCGGTTGTGACGACATTTTTCCTCCTTTGGTTTGATTTTTTGCTTTTCCTTAGATCCTACATTAACGTTACTTGAAGGAGGTATCATGGTAGTTCTCGCATCCGTGAGGTACAGATCCAATTCCCAATTCCCAATTCCCAATTCCCAAAAACCAGGATCTTTATACCTCATCTAAATGAGAAACGCTATATTAATTTACCCTGCATGTATAGAACCCTACTATCCTAATCTAGAGTAGGAATTGCGGAAACGCTTGGCAGCAATTTCCATCTCCTTCTGAGCTAAATGGGCAGCAATTTCGTCGGCTAAATCGGAATTTCCTTCTTTGTCAACCCATTCAGTTTTAATCCAGTATAATAAAGATCTTTCACTTGCATCGACATTTCCATCATCTGCAAGGAAGTAATAGTTTTCACAGTCTCGTAATAAAAATTCAGGTTCGTAGAATAACCACGCTAATATCAGGAATTTGTCATCAAAATCAGGGTTAACTTGTTGAAGTTCTGAAACCAAGGCTTCAAAACTTAAAATGTTTGAGTTTGCTGCTTGAGCCAACTCTTTTTCGTATAGCTCAAACTCCTGTAAATTTCCTCTTAAATCCTGGAGAAATTTTGCGTATAGTTCCTGATTGCCATTATTTTTGACCCATACTTCATCAATCCAATCTAGTAAAAACTGTTCGGTTGAATTGACTTGATCATCATCTTCTTTAAAACTATACTCACCTAAGTATTTTCTCAATCCAGAACTATCATAATTAAGTGCATCTAAAAAATCTTTAGACAAATATTGCAAATTTTCCTGAGGGTATTGATAAACTTCATTTAGTTCTTTAATGAGAAGGTTAAATAGTTGTTTGTGAGTAAGTTGCGACATGAGTCAGAATATGATTTGAATTCACCGTAATTAGCATAAGTTTTTTATTTTGGCTTGCCATATCTCTTTATCTTTTTTTTATATTTATGTATGGTAATGTAAAAAAATGTGATCTCTTTTACAATTCAAAAGTAATTATTCTTTAAATAGCGGTTTACCAAACAAATCAGAAAATCTTGATGAATCAAATATTTTCACCTCTCCAGAAGTTCCTGCTAACTTGGTTGTTGGTGTTAGTAACAGGCTGGGTGACCCTAATTGCTCTGAGCTATGTGGGTGAACTAATCAGCATTTTGCTTACGGCAGCTCTAATTGCCTTTTTACTCAATTATGCTGTTGCTGGAGTCAGACCATTTTTGCCCCGGACTGTGGCAGCAGTACTAGTTTATTTAGTTGCAGCGATTACAGTAGTATTTGTTGCCCTGACATTAGCGCCACCAATTTTCAACCAAGGGCGGCAATTAGTGAATAACTTACCATCTCTGTTAGCAGAAGGTCAGCAACAATTATCTAGTTTTCAAGCCTGGAGTCTGCACCATAACCTGCCCTTTGACGTCCGAATTTTGGCTTCTCAATTATTGGCAAGAGTGCAAGCACAAGCAGAAGCGATCGCCTCAACTGGTTTTGGTTTAGTATTAGGAACATTCAACTGGTTTATCGACTTGATTTTGATCGTAGTGTTCTCGTTTTATATGCTCATCGATGGTGAGCGAGTATGGCGGAGTCTCACTAGTATTTTATCTCCTAAAATTAAAGACTGTCTGACTAAATCACTACAACGCAATCTCCAGTGGTTTATTACTGGTCAATTATTGCTGGGTTTGTTTATGGCAGTTACCCTGAGTATCTCCTTCCGAGTACTGCATGTGCCTTTTTTCTTACTGTTTGCCGTATTTATCGGCTTGATGGAAGTAATTCCTTTTGTGGGAGCTTCTTTAGGAATTGCTGCAGTGGTAATTGTAGTGGCATTCATTAATTGGTGGCTGGCTTTGCAAGTGTTGGGAGTATCCATTGCTCTACAGCAAATCAAAGACAATTTGATTGCTCCCCGGATTATGGGTAACTTAACTGGTTTATCCCCAGTGATTATCTTGGTATCTTTGCTTTTGGGAGCCAAATTAGGAGGATTGTTGGGCGTAATTTTGGCAATTCCCTTCACCGGTGTGGTGAAAAGCCTAGTGGAAATTGTTCTCGATCCACAATTACCTCCCCAAACAGGAGATTTCTTTCACAATCCTTTAGCAAATGGTGGTTTGCAGCCAGCAAACTTTGCTGCTGCTGATGGAGACAGTGTAGCTAATGAACAATGAACAAGGAACAATAGACAATGGACAATCAACAATGGACAATGGACAATGGAGAATGACATCTTCTTCAAAAGAAAGAGGATTGATAATTCGGAAAATTTTGAATTATTTTCTCAGAGAAACGAAAGATCATAAACCAAATTTATCAATTATCAATTATCAATTATCAATTATCAATTGATAATAGGATGTTGTTGGCGATTAATTGAAACCCACAAGTAAGCATTTACCATGTCCTACCAACAAGAAAAACAATTAGCAATTGCAGCAGTTACCGCCGCCGCCAAGCTGTGTGAGCAAGTCAGACGGGAGAGAGGTTCCTTAGCAATGAAAAAACCGGATCGTAGTCCTGTCACCGTTGCTGATTTTGGTGCGCAGGCAGTAATATGTCAGGCTTTGGGGTCAGCTTTTCCTGATGATCCAATAGTAGCGGAAGAAAACTCTGCCTTTTTGCGATCGCCTGCTAAAATTGACCAGTTAGCACTAGTCACCAACTATGTCCAGACTCAGGTATCAGGTGCTACTACTGAACATGTTACTACTTGGATTGACCGAGGGAACGGAACAGTAGCGTCTCGATATTGGACTTTAGACCCGATTGATGGAACCAAAGGATATGTAAGAGGTGATCAATATGCGATCGCTTTGGCACTGGTGGAAGAGGGTGAGCTAAAGCTGGGAGTTTTAGGTTGTCCTGCTTTAGCAGTTGATCCTACTCAACCGAATGGTCAACAAGGAGTTATCTTCGTCGCAGTCAAGGATCAAGGAACAACTATAATTCCCTTGAATGGAGGTGAGCCACAACCAATTCATATCACTAACGCTGACGAAGTTGCTTCCCAGCGCTTAATCGAGAGTGTGGAAGCAGAGCATGGTAACGTAGCGGTGCAAAAAGCAGTTGTTCAGGATGTTGGACTTATTGCTCCCTCCCTTCGCCTGGACTCTATGGCAAAGTATGGTGTAGTGGCACGAGGTGAAGCTGCCCTTTATATCCGTCTGCCTTTTCCTATCTCATCTGAGAAAAGGCAAAATATTTGGGATCATGCAGCAGGAACAATTGTATTAGAAGAGGCTGGTGGACGAGTAACGGATATGTATGGCAAGTCTTTAGACTTTGCTTGTGGTGTCAAGCTCTTCAATAATCAAGGCATTATTGCTAGCAATGGGGTGATTCATGATGCAGTGCTAGCAGCTGTAGCAGAGAGGTTGAAGGATTAAGTCTGGTTGAATACTTATACTGTAGTAGCAATGAGGCAGAGGGCAGGAGGCAGGAGGCTCCAAGGAAAGAAGCAAAGTTGCAAGGTAGAAAGAAACGATAACTGTTTAACCGGATTTAGGTTTCGTTGGGTTCCGCGCTTCGCTGCACCCAACCTACACCCGGGTGAGCGAAAAAAAGAGTGGGGAGATAGGGAGATGGGGAGATGGGGAGATAGGGAAACAAAGGAGAACTAATGATTTGAGAGGATACTTTGCTATAAATCCCACTTCATATTTCGTTCACCCCCTACACCCTACACTAGAGTTTTGTTGCCTATAGCAAGCCAAGCTCTTTGACACTCCCACGGTTACGCTACGCTAAAACCGTGGGATTCTTGTTTCAAAGGGATTCTGATGAATTTACCCTCCGCAAGCATCTTGACCGTATGCCCTACGGCTGCAAGTCCTCTAATCAGAACT
>JAAHGL010000163.1 GCA_010692635.1 Symploca sp. SIO2C1
TGGCTAATAAACCGATTACCATCTCCACCGAACGCTCGTAGCAGACTCCTACTAATACTTCTGGTTCTACTCCTAATTGCTGCAAGTAGTGTGCTAGTTGGTTGGCTTTACTATTCAACTGGGAGTAAGTTAGCTGTTGCTCTTCAAATACTACTGCTACTGCATCCGGGTTTTTCTCTACCTGAGCTTCAAATAACTCCTGGATACATTGGTTATCTGGGTAATCTGTTTTTGTCTCGTTCCATGCCAACAGTATTTGGTGTAGTTGTGATGATGTCAGTAAAGTCAACTGCAACACTTTTTGTTCCGGATCAGTCACTACCGCTTCTAATAAAGTCTGGAAATGTCCCATCATCCGAGCTATTGTCTCTGGCTTAAATATATCTGTGCTGTAGATACAATAAGCTTGTAAGCCAGATGAAACTTCCAAGAAGTGAACTTCCAAATCAAATCTAGTGAAATCGAAATCCGATTCCCATTGAACCCTTAAACCTGGTAGATTCCAAGCATCCATTTTAGTATTCTGGAGGGCAAACACCACCTGTACTAAAGGGTTGTGACTTAAGTTCCTTTCTACATCTAACTCTTCTACTAGCTTCTCAAACGGTAAATCTTGGTGAGTATATGCTTCTAAAGTAGTTTTTTGTACCCGATTTAATAATTCTCTGAAAGTTGGGTTATCTGACAAGTCAGCTCGTAAGACAAGGATATTAACAAAAAAACCAATCAATGGTTCAATTTCTCCTCGGTTGCGGTTAGCAATCGGAGAACCAACTGCTAAGTCAGACTGACCACTGTAACGTGATAGTAAAACAAAAAATACAGCCAGCAAAGTCATAAATAATGTACTTTCTGACTCTTGGCTTAACTGTCTTAGTTTTTGAGTTAAATTGAGGTCAAGCTGAAAAGATTCTACCCCACCCTTAAAAGTGGGTTCAGCAGGACGGGGGTCGTCAGTGGGCAGTTCAATAACTGGGGAAACTCCAGCTAACTTTTGTTTCCAGTAATTGAGTTGTTTTTCAAGTACCTCTCCTGTCAACCATTCTCGTTGCCAGTGCACAAAGTCTACATACTGGATGGGTAGATCTGGTAAAAGAGAAGGTTTTCCCTGACAAAAAGCTTCATAGAGGGTGGATAGTTCTTGAACTAAAACCCCTAAAGACCAGCGATCGCAAATAATGTGGTGCATTGTCATCAGCAGCAGATGACGCTCTGGGTCAAGTCGCAACAAAGTAACTCGTAGCATCGGTCCTTTAGCTAAGTCAAACGGTTCCATAGCTTCCTGTCTGACTAACTGTTGAAGTTTTTCTGATTGCTCCTGGAGCGAGTTACTATCTTGCAAATCTAGCACTGGCAGTGTCAGGTCAGTTAATGGAGCAACTATCTGTACAGGTTTTCCATTGATATTAGAAAAGGTAGTTCGTAAGGTTTCATGGCGTTGGATAATTGTGTTCAGACTTTCCTCCAAAGCTGCCACATTCAAAATACCCTCTAGAGTGAGAGCAATTGGTACATTATAAGCAGAATTATCAGGAAACAGCTGGTTCAAAAACCATAGCCTTTCCTGAGCAAAGGACAAAGGTAGCTTGCCATCTCTAGAAACTTGTTTAATGAACTGTGCTTGACTTTTATATCCCTGACGTAAAAACTCTATGATTTCTGTTTTACGCTCAATTAAATCCTGTTTCAACTCTGGTGTCATTACTCCCTTGGGAGCATCACATCCTAGTTGCTCTTGTTCTATCCAAAGTTTGATGCCTAGATTTTGTAGATAAGATATAAAATCAACTGTTTTCATAATAAAAACCTCTCGTGTTCTTCTGCTTGAGCAATTAATGTAGTTTGATTGTGAACAACTTGACGCAGCACTTCCAGGTTTTGGGCTATGCCAGCAATAGTCGGATATTCAAATAAAAGCTTTAAGTTTAGTTCCTTGTCGAAAGCCTGTCGCAAGCGAGAAATAACTTGAGTTGCCAACAGAGAATTACCTCCCAACTCAAAAAAATTATCATAAACTCCTGCTTGGGATACCCCTAATACCTCCTGCCAAATTTGAGCAATTTGACGCTCTAGCTCATTCCTCGGCAACACCCGTTCTTGAGAAGAATGACCCAAATTACTATGTGAGAGTAATTCTCTATCAATTTCTCCTGTCTCAGTTACTGGCATTTCTGCCAATTTAACGACTGTACAACGACTTGGTTTACCGACAGCATCATGTATCCGATCCTGAAGAAAACTCAGCTCTGGTTCGCCTTTGCTATTAGTAGTAAAATAAGCCGTTAATTGTTGCCTATTATCCGATAGAGTTGTCAATCTGCGGATATTTTGATTCTTACCATCTAAACCAACCATTAGATAGCTTTGGTCATGGCATAAACCTACTATAAAAGAATACAACCCTTGGGAAACACTCATATCAGCGTAACCTTGAGCGCGGGTGAGATATTTCATTTCATATCCTTTACTCATGCCAGTTTCTTCCCATGTTGTCCAAGCAAAGCAATGACTATGTAACTTATCTTGATGACGCTGGTAGTGAGTCAAACTCTCCAGAAAACTATTAGAAGCTGCATAAGCACCTACTGTGGCTCCACCAAAGACACCGACTGCGGAAGAAAAAGTGATAAAAAGCCCTTTATTCGGTTGCTTTTGCAATAGTTGATATAACACCCAAGCTCCCTGAACTTTCGGAGCTAGCAAAGCCGCTAAACTCTGCTGTGTTTCCTCTCTTAGTAAACGCTCATGGTAAGTTCCTGCCAAATGAATCACTCCGTCAAGTTGAGTGTTCCATTGAGATAAAGTTTGTTGCACTACCTGTCGCACTGCGATGAGATTACAGATATCTACTGCTTGGTAAATCACTTCCCCGCCAAACTGCTGCAGGTGTTGGTAAGCTTGGATTTTCTCAGCTATTTTACCCCCCTGCTGTAGATAAGTCTCCCAAGAGTCCCTCTCCGGTAAAGGAGTACGACCTAAAAGCAGTAGTTTAGCTTGATAATGTTGCAGTAGATATTTAGCAATTTCCACACCGATTCCCCCTAAACCGCCACTGATGAGGTAAGTGCCTCCGGTTTGGAATCGTAATGGTTGTTTGGGTAACTCCAGTAAGTTGAGTTTCTCCAAACCCGATACCCAACGCTCTCCGTCTCGATAAGCTACTTCTGAGTCCTTGGCATCAATAGTTAGTTCCTCAAGTATCCGAGTGCTATTGACTTCTAATGAGTCTAGGGGGAAATCCAGATGGCGACAGTGCCAGTGAGGCATTTCCTGGGGAATGGTTTTCAACAAACCTGGTACGGTTCCTTTGGCATAGGCAATCGGTTCTTGGGGATTGAGAGCTTGACTATGACTGGCGACATAAAGCAATCGTACCCGATCATCTGGGTTCTCATTACCGAAAGTTTGTAGGATAAATAAGAGGCTATAAATGCCAGTTTTTTGTACTACTTCTAGAGCTTCAGTACTAATAATTTCTCCTGGATATTCCTGATAATGCCACACGTGCACAATCGCTCCGATTTGTAGGTTCTCTGCTGCTAACGATTGGTATAACTGTTGATAGTGTTCTTGATGCTCTAGGTCAATTATATAGTGAGTCTGATTAACTTTAGTAAAGGTTTCTCCTGGTTCTATCTGAATATATAGCAGAGAATAATTTTCTAATTTTTGGCAAAGTTTTTGACTTAACCCTAGTTTATCATTGAAGATTAAAACAACTTTTCTCGGTTCTAATAATTCAAGCTGAGGAGTGCTTTGTTTTCGTCGCCAGACTTTTTGATAAAACCAGTCGGGAATAGTGTTAGTATTTTCGCTAATTACATCTATTCGCTTTAATATTTCTTTAAATTCTCCTGTTGCCAACCGTTGAGTCAGTTGAGTTCGTTGAATTTTGCCGATAGAGGTTTTCGGAATTAAGTCTTTGTCCAGGACAATTAAATAATCAGGATTAATACCTATCCGATTTACTACTTGTTCTCTGATGCTCTTCAAGAGAGCTAACAATTCCGTGTCTTCGGTTGTTTCTGTATTGAAAAATATTGCTAATTTATCCGTATTGCTATTGGGCTCTCTCACCGCACAAGCTGCTGTGTAGGAAACTTCTATTTCTTTCAGCTCTTCGACAGCGGCTTCGATTTCATGGCTGTAGTAATTTAAACCATTGATGATAATTACATCTTTTTGTCGTCCGGTAATAGTTAAACGTCCATCTTTGAGAAAGCCTAGGTCTCCTGTATTAAACCAACTATCTACAGTAAAAGTTTCTTGGTTGGCTATTGGATTTTGATAGTAACCTACTGTAACTGATGCTCCTTTAACTTGTACACACCCGATATTTTCTTCTGCAACTATCTGGTTTTGATTGTCCACTATTCGGAGGGCAAATCCAGGAATGGGAGAACCCACTTCTACAAACTTCTGCCCATCATCTGTTGAATCTAACAAGAAGTCATGGGAGAAAGTTACTGCTGAGGCAGTTTCGGACATTCCCCAAGCTGGATGCATCGCTTGAGGTGGAAGTTGGTATGTCGCCAACAATTCCAAAAATTTTCTGGTTGTCTTGGCGACGATCGCTTCCCCTGCATTGAGGATAAATTTTAGACTAGATAAATCCCATTGAGGAGGGGGTGTTTCACCAGCCTTTTTCTCTAGTTGTTCGAGCTGGTCAATAATCAATCCATAGGCAAAGTTAGGTGCCCAAGTAATAGTAGCTCGATATTGAGAAATCAAATCTAACCACTGCGTGGGTGCTTGTAATACCACCTGTGTCGGTACCTGAATTTGTTGACATCCCAAATAGACATCCCTGAGATGGAACATGACAATTCCTCCTACATGGTCTAGGGGAAACCAATTTAAGGAAATATCTTTAGAAGTAAAACTGTTCATCTGTGCTGTGGCAGCACAACGGCTGAGCAAACTGCGATCAGTCTGGATCACAGCTTTAGGCATCCCCGTACTGCCAGAAGTGAGCAGTAAAATTGCTACATCGTCTGGCTGGGAGCTATGCCAATTGCTATCTGGTTCACTAGAACGCAATGTATCTATGGTTTGTAGCTCAAATTTCCCTAAATTCAGGCGTTGTGACCACCCACGCACAGATGGTGCTAATTTAGCATCTGTAAGTACCAAAGGTTGTCCTAACATCTGCCAGGTATTTTGCAGTTTAGTTAGGGTACTGTGGGATTGGTCATAACTTGGTGGTATTGATACTGGCACAGGTACAAACCCTCCCAATACACAACCCCAAAATGCACTAATAAAATCTTGATTAGCTTGGAGTTGAAAGATGACTTTATCTTGTGGCTTTAAGCCTAGCCGTTTCAATCCACTCAAAATCCTTTGAGCTTCAACCCACAACTCCCTATAGGTTTGAGTAATGACCTCTCCATCAGGCTGAATATAGATGATATTCGTATTTGAATGTTGTTGAGCTGCTTGTTGTAATGCTTGTGTTAAAGTAGTTGGTGCATTTTGACGCCACTGTAATGGCTCTCCTTCACTGATGGCTGGCTTTCGGGATGTTGAGTTAGTCTCGACTTGTGTATATGGAGCTGACTTTTGTTCTACGGCAGTTGCACCATTATCGGCAAACCCGATGGACTCTGATGGCAGCAAGTCTGATAGATGCAATGGTGGTAGATGTGGCGTTTTCGGTTGCACCACTACTGCTACCTGTTCAATTTCTGGTAATGCTCTTAGTTGTGTTTCCCATCGCTGCACTAAATCATCGTTAATTACTAGGAAACGAGCTAAGGCTACTTCATCTACTTTTCCTTTGTTAGTCAAGGGTAAACTCGACAGGGGAACGTAAGCCTGTGGCCTCATGTATGAGGGTAACTGCTGTTGGATGTGGGAGTGTAGCTGTTGGGATTTCCAAGGACCAGCAACGACGACGTAAGCTACCAGGAAGGTTTGGTGAGCTAAGACATAAGCTTGTTCTACTCCTATAGCTGATAACAGAGCGCCTTCGATGTCTGCTAGTTGTACTCGCTTACCTTGAATCCAGACATGGCGTTGTTGGGCTCCGAGTATTTGTACATCACCGTTGTTACAACGACGAGCGATGTCTCTAGTGCGGAATAGTCTACCTAATTGGGGATGTTCGATAAATTCCTGTGCTGTCTGTTGCTGTTGGTGCAGATAGCCTCTGGCTAAACTCGAACCTCCCACATAGATTTCTCCTGGTACTCCTATCGGTACCGGGTTTTGGTGTTGGTCTAGTAGATATACTGATAACCTACCGGGGTTGCCTATCGGTACGTTTTGGGTAGAGGGTTTTTCTTGCCAGTGCCAATGGGTGATTTCTCCTGCTGCTTCTGGTAGGCTGTAAAAGTTTTCTAATGAGACATTGAAGCGTTGGGTGAAGGTGTCGGCTAACTCTGTTGATAATAGCTCTCCACTGCAAAGAAGCGATCGCCAATCACTAAGTTCTTCTTTATAACTAGGAGTGTTTAACCAGGCTGATAGTTCTGATGGCCACAAGTGAACTATAGTCACTTTGTGTTGAGAGATTAATGTTTGCAGTTCTCTGGGATCTTGGGTTGAAGCGATAACGAGGCTACCGCCACTGAGTAGAGGTAAACCAATTTCTAGTAGGGCTACTTCTTGAGTGAGAGGGGTTTTATGGAGCAGAATGTCATCGTTGGTGATGCTCAGGGTTGCTTGTAACCACAGTAAACGTTTAGTCAGGCTTTGATGTTCTACTAATACCTGATTGAGGATGTAGGCGAGGTTGGTGGCTGTGGCTGCGGTTTTGGGGTTGTATGTATTTTCTTTGGCGATTATTTCCCGCTCAGTGTCTAGACACAGAATCTGAACTGAGGAATGTGGCAGTTGGAGTTTGAGGTGATGTTGGGTGAGTATGATTGAGATTGATTCTACATCCTGTGATGGTTCTGTTGGGTCTATAGGCACATAAGCACCTCCGGCTTTAAGTATGGCTAATAGTCCAATAATTCTTTCTGGAGTTGGGTCAAGATATATACCCACTGGCATTTCTGGAGTTATGCCTAAACTGAGGAGATAGTGAGCGAGTTGGTTGGCTTTGTCGTTGAGTTGGGAGTAGGTTAACTTTTGGTCTTTAAAGATTAAAGCTATTGTTGAGGGAGTTTTTTCTACTTGGTTTTCAAATAATTGATGAATACATTGGTCTGATGGATAATCTATTTGGTTGCTTTGCCCTTGGTTAAGAATTTGTTGTTTTTGTTTTGCAGTTAATAGCGACAGTTGTGAGAGTTTTTGTTGAGGATTGGCTACTATTGCTTCTAGCAAGGTTTGGAAATGTTCCATCATCCGAGTGATGGTCGCTCTATCAAATAGATCTGTGTTGTAAATGAAATAGCATTCGTGACCTGATAGTAATTCCCAGAGGTGAACTTCTAAATCCATTGTCACGGTGATAATGCCTTCCTCTGTTTGAGTGACTCTTAATCCTGGTAAATTCCAAAATTCTTTCTGTGCATTTTGTAGAGCAAACATCACCTGTATCAGAGGGTTGTAGCTTAAATTTCTCTCTGGTAGTAGCTCTTCTACTAGCTTCTCAAATGGCAAATCTTGGTGAGTGTAAGCATCTTGGGTTGTGTGTTTAACCTGAGTTAACAATTCAGCAAAAGTAGCGTCATCGGAACACTGGGAACGAAGCACCAGAATATTAGCAAAAAAACCAATCATGGGTTCGATTTCTACTCGGTTGCGGTTAGCAATAGCTGAACCTATTACCAAGTCAGACTCACCACTATAACGGTACAGTAAGACGAAAAATGCACTGAGCAGAGTCATAAACAATGTTGCACCTGACTGCTGACTCAGCTGTCTCAATTTTTGTGTCAAGTTCTGATTGAGTTTAAACTTTTCTACACTCCCCCGGAAACTTTGTACTGCTGGACGTGGGCGATCTGTGGGTAGGGGTGATACTGGATTAATTCCTGCTAATTTTTGTCTCCAGTAGCTTAAATGTTTTTCGAGTAGCTCTGCTGTTAGCCTCTCTCTTTGCCAATGAGCGTAGTCAACATATTGAATAGGCAGTTCTGATAATGGGGAGGGCTTTCCTTGACTGTAGGCTTCATACAAAGTAAACAGTTCAGAGGCTAATTTCCCCAGAGACCAACCATCATATATTATGTGGTGCATTGTTAACAGTAATATATGAATTTCTGGGTTGAGTCGTACTAAGGTGACACGCAGCAGGTTATCCTTAGCTAAATCAAAGGGTTTTTCGACTTCTTGGATAGCCAGCTGTTTGAGTTGTGCCAATTTTGCTTCTTGTGGTAATGAAGCTATTTCTATGATTGACAAATTGAGCTGAGCAACAGGACGAATAACTTGTATCGGTTTTCCGTCTCGAGAAGTGAATGTAGTGCGTAAATTTTCGTGTCTGCGGATAATTTCATTGAAGCTTTTTTCTAAAACTGTTACATTGAGTAACCCTTCTAATTGTAAACTTACTTGCCAATTGTACAAGGGATTTTCTGGTAATAGCTGGGACCAAAACCACATCATCTCTTGACCGTAGGAAAGCGCCAAATCTCCTGTTCTCGCAACAGATTTAATCAATGACTGACTAGAATCGATGACTTGACGAGTCTGTTGTAAAAAGGTAATAATTTCTATTTTCCGCTCTGCTATCTCTTGGCGTAGAGTCGATGTTAAAATTCCTGCAGAAGCATTACACCGAAGTTGCCCCTCCTTGGTTTCCAATTGGACACCTAAACTACGAAGATAAGATAAGAATTCAACTGTTTTAGCAAGCTTCAAAATACTACCTCCTCACTACCTACTTCTGAGTTTTGTAAACCTTGTTTAGTCCAGTAAAGAGTTTCAATATATTCTCCTAACTCAGCTATCATTGGCAATTCAAATAAAATATTTAAAGGAAACTCCATCCCCAGCGCTTTTCCTATCCGAGACACAACTTGAGTTGCCAGCAAGGAATGTCCCCCCAATTGAAAGAAGTTGTCCCGTATTCCTACCTGTTCTATACCCAGCACTTGAGCCCAAATTTCTGCTAATAGTTTTTCTGTTGCAGTCTGAGGAGCCACGAACTCTGTTGACAGACTACTAGCACGATCTGGTGCAGGCAAAGCCTTACGGTCTATCTTCCCATTAGCTGTAAGTGGCAATTGTGACAATACTACATACCCACTTGGCATCATATATTCTGGTAACCGCTCCTCCAGATATTCCCTCCACTGAGGTATCAATTGCTTCGCCACTTGGGAAACTAAGGGATTAGTCACATAACGATGCCAGTTTGTCTCTACAACTGATTTTTGAGTTAGTGGTGTTAACACCATCCCCTCTGCCGCTAACTCCCTGCGCACAAATACTGCATCCATATATCCAGCTCCTCCCTGTGCAGACCAACACAACTCTAGGGAATACCCCATGCTGGTACTCAGTTGATATAACTTTTCTGCGTCGATGCCTGTGACTTGCTGTTGCTGTATCTTTTGTCTCAACTGCTGCACGTTCAGTTGTGGCTCTGTCTCCGATAGCAGCTCCACTGCCAAAAGATCATTCCCGACTCGACTATTGGCTAAACCACTGAAGCAAATTGATTCTGGCTGCTTTTGCTGCAAATAGGTGTTGATGTCTTCATAACTCATCCCTGCTCCCTGCTCTACTGGGGGGGATATTATCGTTTTTGGTTTCGCCTCTATGTGTAACAACACACTGTAGCGATATTTATTCAGTTCGTTGAGTTCAGTTCCCCTCTGTAAACGGATCTGTACATGGCTGATTTCGGGATATTGCTCTTTGAGGGCAACAAACAGTTCTGGTGACAACAATAACTCGGTCTCCTCCAATATTTCCCGGTCTATGTTTTGAATTAGTTCTTGTAAAGACAGAGCTGGAGTAGCTTTGTATAGTTGGACTGTAGTGTGAAATGCTTTCATTAAGGGCAAGCTGCGGATATCCCCTAGAAAAATCATTCCTCCTGGTTTAATCACCCGAATGCTGTTTTCTATTACCTGCAACAGATACTCAATACTAGGGAAACACTGGACTATGGAGCTGAGGATGACTACATCGAAACTATTCTCAGCTATCTGAGCCATGTCTTCGGCTTGTTTCTGTTCCAAGCTGACATGAGCATATTTTTCCGGTTGCTGGAGCAAAAGTTGTTGGACATAGTCCAGGGAAACAGTAGAGATATCCGTGCCGTAATAGGCTTGTGTGTGCGGTGCGATCTGAAATAGTAGCATTCCCGTGCCACAGCCGATTTCCCACACCCGTTGGGGTTGATGGGCTAAGACTTGACTGACGATATCCTTTGCCCACAATCGCATTTGTGTTTCTGGTATCGGTTGGTTGTCGTAGTTGCTTAACCAACCTCTGGTGTTAAAGAATGGGTCTTTGACTTCACTTAGCTGTGAGTAAATTTGTTGGTTGTATATCTGTTGCCAACCGCTGACTTGAGTTTTGAATAGTTCTGGGTTCGTTTTGGTGGCTTCGGTTTCGGGTACTATGTATGCTATTAGACGTTTGTCACCAGGGTTGTCTTCCCTTACTACTACTAGTGTTTCTTTCACCGTAGGGTGTTGATTCAGAGTGGCTTCAATTTCCCCAGTTTCAATGCGGTAACCTCGGATTTTTACTTGGTAGTCAAGGCGTCCTAGAAATTCAATGTTGCCATCGGGTAGGTAACGTGCTAAATCTCCAGTTTTATATAATTTTGTCGCTTTTGAGCTATCGAAGGGGTTCGGAATAAATTTGACTGCTGTGAGTTCGGAACAGTTGTGGTAGCCTGTGGCTAGTCCATCTCCGCCAATGTGTAGTTCTCCTGCTACTCCGATTGGCACTGGTTGTAAATGTGAATCCAGGATGTATACTTGGGTGTTTGATATTGGCTTCCCTATTGGGACTGATTGTTCTAACTTATTGCTTACAACGATAGGAAAACAACAGGTGAATGTGGTGTTTTCTGTTGGACCGTAACCGTTAATTAGTTGACATCCCTCTAATTTTTCTACCACTTTTTGCACCGAGGCTAGTGATAAGACATCTCCTCCTGCCAACAGTTGCTTGAGGGAGCCTAAATCTTCTAGGTGCTCTTCTACCATCAGCTGGAACAATCCAGCTGTCAGCCACAGGGTTGTCACTTGGTGCTGCCTGACAGCTGCCCCTATTTCTGCTAAGGAGGGTTGATGTGGTGGCATCACTACTAATACTCCTCCATTGAGCAAACTCCCCCAAATTTCAAATGTTGCTGCATCGAAGGATATGGGCGCTAGTTGTAGGAAGATGTCTTGTGCACTGAGGCTGACATAGTTCGTGTTTTGCACCAGTCGCACTACCCCTCGGTGTCTGATGTTAACTCCTTTAGGCTGACCGGTTGAGCCCGAGGTATACATCATGTAGGCTTGGTGCTCTGCTGTGATTGATACGCTTGGGTTGTCTGAAGTTACTGTGGTGATAACTGGTGTATTGGTGTCCAGACAAATTACTTGAGCTGCTGTTTGTAGATGATTGTGCCATTTTTCTTTAGTCAGCAGTATGGAGAGTTGTGCATCTTCAATCAGGTAATCAAGGCGTGATTGAGGATAGTTGGGGTCGAGTGGCACATAAGCACCTCCAGCTTTAAGGATGGCTAATAAACCGATTACCATCTCCACCGAACGCTCTAGACAAATACCCACTAGCATTTCTGGCTTAACTCCCAATTTTTGCAAGTGGTGAGCTAGTTGATTAGCTTTGCTATTCAACTGAGAGTAACTCAGCTGTTGCTCTTGAAAAACTAGTGCTATTGCATCCGGTGTCTTGTCTACTTGAGCTTCAAATAGCTCATGAATACATTTGTCAGTAGGGTAAACGGTTTTGGTATTGTTCCATGCCACCAGCAACTGCTGCTGTTCTGTCTCACTCATCAGTGGCAGTAAGCTAATGGGTTGCTCTGGAGTTGCTATTACTGCTGTCAACAAGTTTTGATAATGAGACAGCATTCGGCTGATGGTTTCGGCTTCAAACAAATCTCGGTTGTAGATGCACCGTGCTTGTAGTTCCTCTCCCTCTTCCCACAGATGTAATTCCAAGTCCATCCGCACATGCGTATCAACTTCTGCCAGTGGCTCTAAACTCATCTCTAAATTGTGCAGGCGAAAGCTTGACACCAGTACCTCAGTTTGATGAAGAGAAAACATCACTTGAAATAGAGGATTGTGCTTTAAAGAACGCTCTGGTTGCAGTTCCTCTACCAATTTTTCAAAAGGTAGGTCTTGGTGAGCGTAGGCTTCTATTGCTGTCTGTTGTACTCTATTTAATACTTCTAAAAAACTTGCTTCCCCACTCAGGTCTGTGTACATCACGAGGCAGTTAACAAAAAAACCGATCAACCCTTCTATTTCTCTAGGTTTGCGGTTAGCGATCGGTGAACCAACTACTATCTGCTCCTGACCACTGTAACGATACAGCAACACTTTGAAGGCTGCTAACAGAGTCATAAATAGAGTTACACCCTGCTGCTGGCTGAGTTGGTTTAATTGGGCTGTCAGTGCTGCTGATAAGTTGAAGGTGTGCTGCGCTCCCCGGAATGTTTCTGTAGCCAGTCGGGGATGATCTGTTGGTAGTTGCAGTTGGGGTAATTCTTGGAGTTTTTCCTTGTTTAAATTAGCTTGTTGTAAAAAAGTAATAATATCTTGTTTACGCTCAGTTAGTTGAGTTCGTAAATCTGAAGTCAACACTCCCTCGGGAGCATCACAACACAAGCTGCCATCCTCAACCCATAATTTGATATCTTGATGTGCTAACTCAGATAAAAATTTCTCTAGTGTTTTCACAGCTTGATTACCTCCCGATTTTCTTGATGATTAGAAGTAGTTTGTAGTTGTTCTGCTAAAGAGAAATTACTCTTGAGAAACTAAAAATGAAAAGGGATAGCTGAATCCCTTGATATGAATAGTTTCTGTCTTCTTTTTGGGGCGCAGTCCCTCTAACGCTTATTACTTGTTACTCATTACTTTTTACTTCCTCAAATGCTCCCATTTGACTTATTCAGCAAACCCTACTTATTTTTAGCTTGTGCTTGTTCAATGCAAGCCATCAGCTTTTGAGCTAAAACCTGAACATGAGGTTCTGCCATCATTGAGACGTGAGTACCAGGAACCCAATAAATCTCTACTGGTCCAGCAGAAAAATCACCCCATCCCCAATCCGGAGCATGCATATCGTCAAGAACATATTCAGAGTCAATTTTGCCTGTTATTTTCTCTAGAAAAATCTGATTTCTTGTTTTGTTTGAGCTGCTATTGGTATCAATTTTACTACGAAACAGAGCAATTTTAGTAGGGTAAATTTCCTGTGGAAAATAAGAAGTCTGGAAATTTGTTTTCATAACTCCCAGATAACCACGAAGTTGTTGTATTCCAAATCCGGGAGGAAAAATATTTAGTTCTTGGAAGTGCTGGTAGATGTAGTTGAATTGCTCTTCGGGAGTGAGTTGTTCAAGTGCTTCGTAGTATGCTTCTGGCTCTTTCCCCAACATGAGATCCTTCCCAAATATAGTACCTAGGAGGTCACTGATGAGAGTCAGCCATGCAGCATCGTTCAAGCCCTCCATCAGATTTATGTGCTCCTTTTCAGGAATTGGTGCATTAGTATCTAAAATAGCTAATAGAGCAACCTGCTGTCCCTGTTTTTGTAACTGTTGAGCCATTTCACAAGCAACTTTACCACCGAAAGAATGACCCCCTAAAAAATAGGGACCTTGAGGCTGAATTGATTGTATTTCTTTAATGTTGTAGGCAGCTATATCCTCAATTCGTGTGAAAGGTTCTGATTCTCCATCAAGACCAACGGCTTGCAATGCATAGCAGGGCTGGTCTGAACTAAGATAGCGAGCTAAGTTAGAATAGTAAATGACATTGCCTCCACCTCCAGGTACCAAAAATAAAGGTGGCTTAGAACCATGAGGTTGAATGGGAACTAGGGCAGACCAAGAAAAAGAATCTTTGAACTGGAGAATATTGGCAAGTTGTGTGATTGTCGGAGCTTTGAATAGAGTTGCTAAGGGTAGATTTTTGCCAAACTGCTTCTCAATCTGAGACATCAGCCGGACAGCGATCAGAGAATGACCGCCAAGGTCAAAGAAGTTGTCGTGTATACCTACCTGTTTGATACCCAGCACCTCTGTCCAAATTTCGGCTAAGGCTTTCTCGGTTTTCGTCTCAGGAGCTACAAACTCTGTTGAGAGACTACTGGCTACATCCGGTGCAGGCAATGCCTTACGATCTACCTTGCCATTGGGAGTCAGTGGTAGTTGTGGCAACACCACATACCCATTCGGCAGAAGGTATTCTGGCAATCGCTCCTCCAAATACTCCCTCAACTGCGGTATCAGTTGTTTGGCACTCAAAGAAGCCAAGGGATTATTGCCATAACCATGCCAGTTCGCCCCTACCACTGATTGTTGAGTTAGTGGCGTTAACACCATCCCCACTGCTGCTAAGTCATCACGCACAAATACTGCATCCATACACCCTTGTCCACCTTTTGCTGACCAGGACAATTCCAATTCATACCCCAAAGACGCGCTCAGTTGATGTAGTTGTTCTGGCTCGATATCATTACTAGGCTGGTCTTCTAACTGTTGTCTGAGTTGCTGCACATTCTGTTTTGACTCAACTTGTGAGAGTAACTCTACTGCTCCCACATCAGTTGCTACCCTCGCATTAGCTAAACTGCTAAAGCAGATTGAGTCGGGTTGCTTTTCTTGCAGATATGCCTCTATCTCTTCGATGGACATACCTACCCCATTTTCTACAGGGGCTTCGATTACTGATGCTGGTTGTGCTTCTATGTGCAACAGCACACTATAGCGATATTTATTCAGTTCGTTGTGCTCAGTTCCCCTCTGTAAACGTATCTGTACATGGCTGATTTCTGGATAAAGGTCTTTGAGGGCGACAAACAACTCCGGTGAGACCAACAACTCTGTCTCCTGCTGTATTTGTCGGTCTATAGTTTGCTGTAGTTGTTGTACTGACAACGATGGGGTCGCTTTATAGAATTGCACTGAGGTGTGAAATGGTCTCATTAAAGGGTAAGAGCGGATATCCCCGAGCATAATCATCCCTCCTGGTTTGACTACCCTGATGCTGTGAGCTATAACCTGTAACAGATACTCGACACTGGGAAAATACTGCACTATCGAGCTCAACAGGACCACATCAAAGCTCTTATCAGCAATCTCTGCCACGTCTTCTGCTGCTTTTTGAGCTAGAGTCACATGAGCATATTTATCCGCTTGCTGGGCTATTTGTGTTTGGATATACTCCAATGACACCTGTGAGATATCTGTGCCGTAATAAGCTTGGGTGTGCGGTGCGATCTGAAATAGCAGCATACCTGTGCCACAGCCTACTTCCCACACCGAATCGGGTTTGTTGGCTAAGACTTGAGTCACGATATCATTAGCCCACACTCGCATTTGCGCTTCTGGTATGGGTTGGTTGTCATAGTTGCTTAACCAACCTCTGGTGTTGAATAGAGGGTCATTGACTTCACTTAGTTGTGAGTATATCTGTTGATTGAATACTTCTTGCCAACTGTCTACTTGAGTATTGAATAGTTCTGGGCTAGAGCTGGTGGCTATTTCGGTTTGAGCCACTATATAGGCGCATAGATGCTTGTCACTATCATTGTCTTCCCTGGCTACTACTACCGTTTCTTTCACCATGGGGTTTTGATTAAGGACTGCTTCTATTTCCCCAGTTTCAATGCGGAATCCTCGGATTTTTACTTGGTGGTCGATCCTACCTAAGAATTCGATGTTGCCATCTGCTAGATAACGTACTAAGTCTCCGGTTTTATATAATTTTGTCCCTTGGGAATTATCAAAGGGGTTAGCAATAAATTTGTCAGCTGTCAGTTGTGGGCGGTTGTGGTAGCCTGTTGCTAGTCCATCTCCACTGATGTGTAATTCTCCTGCTACTCCTATGGGTACTGGTTGTAAA
>JAAHGL010000164.1 GCA_010692635.1 Symploca sp. SIO2C1
TTTATTTTGTTGGTTGATTTGTGGTTCAAAGACTGAATCAACCAACAAAATAAAATCAACTGGTCCCTCTTATCTCCCTGCTGAGTTGTTTTCTACTGCTTTGATAGAAATTATACGAGACAGCAAAGAGCTACCTAAAACCTTAGAAGAGTTGATGCAGGACATTGAAAATCATTCAGATTTGCCAGATAGTTTAAAGAAGAATCTCTCATCCCTCTCTAAGCGAGCTCAATCTAAGGCTGAAGATGTCAGCCAACAAATTCGTCAAATGGAGCTAGAGATAGAAAATTGGTTCAATTCTTCTATGGATCGTGTCTCTGGAGTTTATAAGCGGAATGCAAAAGGGGTTGCCCTAGTGATTGCTTGTTTGATTGCTATTTTAGCTAATGTGGATACAGTCTACATTGTCGAGAGCTTAGCTAAAGATCACGCGCTACAGTCTACAATAAGTAACGTAGCAGAGCAAGTAGTCGTTTCCAATTCCTGTTTGCATATTTCTGAAGATCAAGCCAGTAAAACAGAATGCTTGAGTGGCATAAAAGCAGATGTGAATCAAGCTTTTGCAGACATCTCCTCTCTACCTATTGGTTGGGATTTGTCAAATCCCTTAAAAAAACAGTTTAGTCCCTTGGAACCAGAAAGTATTGTTAAAACTCTGGTTGGTTGGTTATTAAGTAGTATTGCTATTGCAATGGGAGCACCATTTTGGTTTCAGATACTTAGTAATGTGATCAATGTGCGCAACACTGGTATAAAAAAGTAGATACAGCGTTTTTCATTTAGATGAGGTACAAAGAGCCTGGTTTTTGGGAATGGGGAATGGGGAATGGGGAATGGGGAATGGGGAATAGGATCTGTACCTCACTAGACTGATAAATGGTTTAGGGTTTAGGGTTTAGGGTTTAGGGTGTGGGGTGTGAGGTGTGCTGAAAAAGAAGGTACTGCTGTCACACAGCTAAAATGAGGGAATAAAGTAGTGCGAGCATCTTGCTCCCGTTTAACCTTTTGCGAGCAAGATGCTCGCACTACATTCTTAAATTCTAAATTCTAAATTCTAAATTCTAAATTCATTCATTGCTACTTCTGGCATAGGAGATGAACTATCATTCTTCTGAAAATTACCCAAAGCGTTCTCGATAGCAAGCTTCTAATTCTAAAAAATCAAAATAAAGGGGATCTTGTACCTTGGAGTGTGCGAATTCTGGCAGGGATTAGTATAGAATTTTGCGTTCTGGGAGTGATAATACTGTTTGATTTCTGGGGTGTATTTTTACTAAATTTAGACCATGCCTGACCATTCAAAATAATATGTAATTTTTGTCAATAAGTCAATCTACTTAACGGATTTTTGAGAGAATGATTATGCACAAACGTTTGATCAATACTCTTGCTATGATGATTGCCGCAGGTTCTTTAAGTCTATCTGCCTTTACCCTGCCACCACAAGCAAGAAGCCAGGAAACACCCCAACCTTGCGAAATAGCTCTGTTAAATGCTGAAAATCGTATTGAACAGGGGAGAGATATCATTGTCGAAATAGATATTAGAGACGGTAGTGAACGATATCCCGATCACCCTGATGGTCGCCCAACGATTATTTTGCTCGGACTTGATGGTAATGCTGCTGACTCAGTTATGGTATCACCAGTGTTTCAAAAAGCGATCGCATCAGAAATCATCAACTCTTGCAATTCTGTTGGGGCAGTTACCTTATGAATAAGACGTCCGAAAATTCCCCAAAGCGTTCTCGATAGCGAGCTAATAACGCTTCAGCTTGCTCAGCCCGCTGCTGTTCTTGCTCAGCCCGCTGCTGTTCTTGCTCAGCTCGCTGCTGTTCTTGCTCAGCTCGCTGCTGTTGAGCAATCGCTGCTTCTTCCGGTGTCTCTACTAATTGCCCCTCAGGAGTAAAAAAGCGCAGCTTCCTCTGATGAATCCCTAAATAAAGTTCTAATTGCTCACTCCAAACCCAACCTTGCTCATTCGGTTGTAGTTGGCGATACTTTCCCCGCAATAACTCAAACCCTACAAATTCTAGACTCTCTGGGTCAAACCAGAAGTATTCTGGTGTCCGAAATATATCTTGATAAATCTGCTTTTTACTTCCCCGGTCTGTTTGGGCCGTTGAACTAGACAACAGCTCTATAATTACATTGGGATACTTGCCGTTTTCTTCCCAAATCACCCAGCTTTTGCGCGGTTTGTTTTCGGTATTGAGTACGACAAAGAAATCTGGCCCTCGGAAATCTTCTGACTTGCGCTGTTGAGGGCTGTAGTAAATCGTCAGATTTCCTGTGGCGAAGTAGTCATTGCGCTCTCGCCACCACCAATCTAGGCATTTAATCAACAGCAGCATCTGCTGTAAGTGGAGATAAGTTTCCAAGGGAGGTTCGTTGCTCTCTATTTCACCAGGAGGGAAGATGATATCCTCTGGGATAACATCTCGTTGGATAACATCAAGAGATTTTACATCCTGGGTGAATGACATAGCAAAAAAGGACGAACATAAGGCAGAACAACTATGCTTCCAGTTTAACTACAACTTAGAAGCCTGTTCCGCCAATTACCAACTTAGTGTGCCAAAATGTGAGTTAAAAACGATTCGCCCAAGCTACTTCTGGCATAGGAGATGAACTATCATTCCTCTGAAAATTCCCCAAAGCGTTCTCGATAGCGAGCTAATAACGCTTCAGCTTGCTCAGCCCGTTGCTGTTCTTGCTCAGCTCGCTGCTGTTCTTGCTCAGCTCGTTGTTGTTCTTGCTCAGCTCGCTGCTGTTCTTGCTCAGCTCGCTGCTGTTCTTGCTCAGCTCGTTGTTGTTCTTGCTCAGCTCGTTGTTGTTCTTGCTCAGCTCGCTGCTGTTGAGTAATCGCTGCTTCCTCCGGTGTCGCTACTAATTGCCCCTCACGGGTAAAAAAGCGCAGCTTCCTCTGATGAATCCCTAAATAAAGTTCTAATTGCTCACTCCAAAGCCAACCTTGCTCATTCGGTTGTAGTTGGCTATACGTTCCCCGCAATAACTCAAACCCTACAAATTCTAGACTCTCTGGGTCAAACCAGAAGTATTCTGGTGTCCGAAATATATCTTGATAAATCTGCTTTTTACTTCCCCGGTCTGTTTGGGCAGTTGAACTAGACAACAACTCTATAATTACATTGGGATACTTGCCGTTTTCTTCCCAAGTCACCCAGCTTTTGCGCGGTTTGTTTTCGGTATTGAGTACGACAAAGAAATCTGGCCCTCGGAAATCTTCTGACTTGCGCTGTTGAGGGCTGTAGTAAATCGTCAAATTTCCTGTAGCGAAGTAGTCGTTGCGCTCTCGCCACAACCAATCTAGGCATTTAATCAGCAGCAACATCTGCTGTAAGTGAAGATAAGTTTCCAAAGGAGGTTCGTTGCTCTCTATTTCACCAGGGGGGAAGATGATCTCTTCTGGGATCACATCTTGTGGGATAACATCAAGAGATTTTACATCCTGGGTGAATGACATAGCAAAAAAGGAGGAACATAAGGCAGAACAACTATGCTTCCAGTTTAGCTACAACTTAGAAGCCTATTCCGCCAATTCTAAATTCTAAATTCTAAATTCATTCATTAAGGTTTGAGTACCGCCATCATCCACTGTCCATAAAGATGCGATCGCACTGAACCACATCGAACTTGCAGAACATTCTCCAGCATCTTGACTACCCCAGCCCTCATGAAAATACCCCTCTAGCAGTAACGCTAGGGGGATTTTGGATGCTTCTAGCAGTGGTGAAATTTACTCGATTAGGTAACAGAGGTCTAAAGTAGCTATCTATCAGACCTTTATTCCTTTAAACCCAACTGTCAAAAAGTACCCAACAAAACTAAGAATGTAAAAGAACACAAGAGAGCCAAGACCCCCACAAAGAGAGCTAACCAGGGTTCGCGATTAATGTTATCAAGGTACTGATTAACTCTTTGATCCTTCTGTTCAGGATGCCAAATCATAGGTTTCATAACCGTTATCTTCCTAATTTTCTCTGAAAGGTTATGTGTTTGCTTTGATTTATATTCTACGTCCATTTATCACAAATTTGACGATTGCTTTCTCTAAGAAATGCTACATATTTGTTTAAGTTTGATTAAGAATATCAATAGTTTGTTTTTATGAACATTTGTCTCGTTAAATAACAATCGTTTACACTCAATTAAAAAGCTGATATTTCTCAAGTAGAAAAGAGGAAGTTAATTGACTATCATCTTTCAATGAAACTGTAACTGAGCTTGGGCATTAAAAAATTGACGCACTAGTCCTTGAGTAACCAACAGGGTGGTTATGAGGTTAGTAAAAGCCAACATAAACATGATCAATATTTGGTAAGATGCGGCATTCAATGGGTCAATCCCGCTAAGGAGTTGCCCGGTTATGATACCTGGTAACGTTACAATACCGACTACCATCATCGAGTTCAGGGTAGGAATTAGCCCAGCACGAACGGCATCTTTGCGGTATCGGGCTACAGCCTGTTGCGGTGTCGCCCCTAAGCTCAAATGAGTTTCAATTTCGAGGCTGCTACTACTAATCATGCTAACAAGACGTTCCCCCGCGATCGCAGCTCCATTCATGGCATTTCCTAGTACAATACCTCCCAATGGAATTAGATACTGGGGCTCGTACCAGGTATCTGGTTGAACAATCAATAGATTAGTGTAAATCAAGGTTAAGGCAGTACTGAAGAAAATCGAACCGAACACTATAGGTATTACTCTGGGAATCTTTTTGCTGATACGATTGCGGGCAGTAATCGTCGCAATCGTCAGCATTACCAGCAAAATCCCCAGAATAGGGATGGGGTTATCTAAAGCAAAGACGACAGCTAGGACATAGCCTACCACCACTAGCTGCAAGACTGTTCGTCCTGTAGCGATCGCTAGGGAGAGTTCCAATCCCAATTTTTGCCAACTGGATAAACCAATCGCGATCGCCATCATGCCCAATCCCCAGGGCAAGTCTGTTGGCTCTAGTTCAATTAAAGAATCCACAACTTCAGTAGTTTACTCCCATTGTTAACTATATTCTGAATCAAATCAGGATTAGATTTATTTTTGAGGCAAAATTTGCTTTGTATTTGAATGACAATTTTTGGTGTGAGCAAGTGAACCATATACCCCCCCTTGATCTAAAACGACAGTACAAAATAATTGGAGAACAAGTGAGTGCTGCTGTTCAGGAAGTTTTAACCTCTGGTTATTACATCGGTGGCTCTTCAGTCAAAAGTTTTGAGCAGCAATTTGCTGCTTACCTAGGCGTATCCGAATGTATCGGATGCAACTCTGGCACCGATGCTCTTTACCTGGCACTACGAGCCCTGGACATCGGACCGGGAGATGAGGTAATTACTACCCCCTTTACCTTTATTGCCACTGCTGAAGTCATTACTGCTGTTGGTGCTCAACCAGTTTTTGTCGATATAGATGCTGCCACCTTCAATCTTGATATTACGAAAATTGCTGTAGCCATTACTGACAAAACTAAAGCCATTATTCCAGTTCACCTATTCGGGCAACCAATGGATATGGATGCCATCATGAGTGTAGCCCAAGCTCACGGTATTGCTGTGATTGAAGACTGTGCTCAAGCTACTGGTGCCCAATGGAGAGGAAAAAAGGTAGGGAGCATCGGGCATATTGGCTGTTTTAGTTTCTTTCCTACCAAAAATTTGGGAGCTTGTGGCGATGGTGGTGCAGTGGTTACCAACGATGATAATCTTACAGCATCAATCCGTATGCTCAAAGAACATGGTAGTAGCCAACGTTATTACCATGAAGCAACTGGTATCAATAGTCGCTTAGATGCAATACAAGCTGCTATCCTTGCCATCAAACTATCTTACTTAGAGCAGTGGAATAATGCTCGTCGTCAACTTGCTGCTAATTATCACCAAATGTTGCAGCCTCTATCTGGGGTAGTAGTTCCCCAAGAAACCGCTAGCACTCATGCTGTTTGGAATCAATACACAATTCGCCTAACTAAAGACAGCACCAGTAGCAAATATCGGGATCAGGTACGTCAGCAGCTACAGGAAAAAGGTGTCAATTCTATGATCTATTACCCAATTCCTTTACACTTGCAACCAGTTTACAAAACTTTAGGCTACCAAACTGGTCATTTTCCAGTAACTGAGCAAGTCTGTAACCAGGTATTGTCTATACCAATGTTTCCAGAGCTTTCTTTTGAGGAGCAGCAGCAGGTTGTCTACAGTTTGAAAGATTGTCTCGGTTAAGCTCATCCCACGACTAAAGTGATGTTGTTGGCGAATTGGCTGGGGGTTGACCCCCTCTAGCTCCCCCTTAGTAAGGGGGAGGACAAGATTTCCCCCCTTAGTAAGGGGGAATAAGGGGGGTAGCAAGATCTTGACCTATTTCGGTGAGAATCTTGTATACACGGTAGTTTAGTTGGTGAGGGGTCACACCCTACATCGATTCGCCAACAGTATCCTTGAGTTCTGGGTGGGTATGGAAGCCAAACGTTATGCTATCTCTAGCTTAAGTTGACACCAATGGGTCAGATGTTGGCGCACCCTAAACCAAAATAGCCTAATTAGTGCAAGAGAAAGTGCCATCAAGTATTAATAGGAGTATTCACTAAAAATGCAACAGAAAAAAGCCATATTTTTCTCGTTACCCTTTTGCTTTCTACTTTTTGGGGGAGTTCTAATTAGTTGTGCCAATTTCACCAAATCTGGTGTTGTTGGTATCAATGCCAGTGACTACTCTGTGAGTATCACAAAAATCAGTGATATTCCACCAACTCAAAATGCTACTGCTACAGTTCATCTTCTCGGGGAAGTCATCACTAAAGCACCTTTTTTAGAAAGTGGTGCTTATCAAATCAAGGATGAGACTGGTACAATCTGGATTATTACCAACCAAACCCTTCCCGAAGTAGGTGATGGCATCTTGCTCAAGGGTCAGCTGCAATACCAAAGTATTCCCATTGGTGGACAAGAATTAGGTGAGGTCTACATTCAGGAACAAGAGCAGTTGGAAAGAAATGCGGGAAAAACCAAGCAGTCCTTTATCAATTGATAATTGATAATTGATAATTGATAATTGATTGAATAACTCATGAAAACTCAACCAGTTGAAGTCGCGATCGCAATTCTCCACACTTCAGACCAATTTCTCCTGCAACTCAGAGATAATATTCCTGGTATTGTCTATCCTGGTTGTTGGGGTCTGTTTGGTGGTCATCTGGAAGCTGAGGAAGTACCGGAGGTAGCACTAAAGCGAGAACTGATAGAGGAAATTAGCTATACTCCACCATCACTATTACCATTCCGTCGCTATCTAAGTTCAAACGTAGTTCGCTATGTCTATCATGCTCCCCTAACGGTAGAAGTAAATCAATTGGTCTTAGGAGAAGGCTGGGATATGGGTTTATTAACCTTAGAAGAGATTCGACAGGGTGAGTGTTACTCAGAAAATGCAGGTGAGGTTAGACCTCTGGGGTCTATTCATCAGCAAATTTTACTCGATTTTATCAAAGAGAGATTTTAATCAGGCAAGAGGTAAGAGTTAAGAGTAAGACCCACGAATAAATTCACACAGATTTAGTCAATTAACAATTTAACAATTTAACAATTTAACCAATATGTACAACAGTGCGATCGCGTCCTTCTTTCTTAGCTCGATAAAGAGCACTATCAGCAGCTTGGATTACTGCCTCACCTGACAATCCTTGCTCTGGAAAACAAGCAACTCCTAATGAAATAGTAACCTGACCCAGATACTGACGACCGTACTGCACCTTTAGCCGCTTAACTCCTGATCTTATTTGTTCAGCTCGCTGCCTACTATTTTCTAAAGAAGCTTCTGGCAAAATTAACATCAACTCCTCACCACCATAGCGACAGGCAATATCTGATTTACGGATACTCTGTTGCAAAAATTGACCTAATTCTTGCAACACCATATCCCCTGCCTCATGACCAAAGTTATCATTAAACTTCTTGAAGTGGTCAATATCGATCATGATAATACCCAAAGGCTTCTGATTCCGCTCAGCGCGATATAACTCCTGTTGCAGAGATTTTTCCATGTAACGCCGGTTGAACAATCCTGTTAAGGGGTCACGAATACTCTGGTTCCGGAGAGTCTCCCGCAGTTGTAAATTGGCAAAAGACAGAGCAATCTGCTCAGCTACTGTCACTGCCAACTGTTTTTTGGCTTTGGTTAATTTTCCTGTTTCTGCGGCGTTCAAACACAACAGGCCCAAAGTTTCTCCTTGAGCCATCATTGGGATACACAGAGATTGTTTAGGTAAGGGATGATGGTGACAATGTTGGCAGATCACATCAGTATCTTTATTTTTCACCCAATGAAGCTGCCCTCGTCGCAATGCCCAACATTCGTCTGGTTTAAACAAAGTCGAACTAGCCAGGTGTGTTCCCCAAGTAGCCACTGCCTCTAACCAGTGTTTGGAGGAATTAATAATGAATACCCCTCCAGAAACATCTGGAAACAGAGGAGCTACTAAAGCGGCGATCGCTTTATAAGCTTCCTCAACCTTAACGCAGGCTTGCATGAACTCGTTCATCTTAGAAAGAAGAGCCATTTCTTGATTGCGTTGTTCGAGTTCATTCACCCAATCTGCCAACTGTTCATTAACTACTCGCAATGCCTCTTCAACTTGCTTGCGTTCTGTAATATCTTCAGCCGTGCCGAGAATTTGCTGGGGTGAGCCAGAGACAGTTTTAGTAAATACAGTTTCCCAGGTGTGAAACCAACGCCATTCACCGTATTTATCTCTGAGGCGATACTCATTTTCAATGATTTCACCGTCTAAGAGACTATCGAATTTTTGGAAACGTTCAGGAAACTTAGCAAAATCTTCTGAGTGCATCAGATTTTGCATAAGTCCTGTTCCCATTTTTTCAATTTCTTCAGGTAAGTAACCAAGCATCACAGGAATTTCCCGATTGGCATAAATATTACGCTGTTGGCTCAGATCATGAAGATATAAAACATTGGGGGTTGAATCAGCAATTCTTTGAATAAAAAGTTGGCTTTCTCGCAATGCTTCTTCTACTCGCTGGCGCTCAGATACTTCAACGAGCAATTTTTCATTAGCCTCTTCAATTCTCGCTGTACGTTCTTGTACTTTTTGCTCGAGTTGATTGAGGAAAGCAGACAATACTAGAGCAGTTACAGCCAAAGCACTAATAAAAGATTGTAGTAAAAATAAGGATTCATGGTACGAAGGTCTAATAAAAGGACCAAAACCCTCAGTTGTACCCAAAATGGCGATCAGTGAGACAATGACAACTAGCAGAGTTACTGCCTGTTTCCCAAACCGCAAGACTGACCACAGAAGTAACGAAATGAGAAAATAATGTACTGGATACCCACCTTTAAAGGTGCTTAAACTTACTAAAAGCACCACCATGAGCAATAATACCGCCTCAACAAACCGATTTTTGGGAGCATGGAAAGGTAAGGCTAATAATTCTTGCTTGTTTGTTGTTTTAGTAGTATTGAGTTGTGGTTGGTTTAGTTGACAGCTTAGTAGCAAGGGGGTGAAAATTAAAATGCTGATGATGCTACTTAGCCACCAAGTCCACCAAGTTGAACCATAGTCAACCCAAGGAATAAAACCACTTAAACATAAAGTGCTCAGACTAATTATGACTGAGATAATTGAACCAATACTTGCTATCAGGAGAAATTTGCCGACGCTTTCCAGTCGTTTGAAAATTGCTCCTTCTTCAACAAAGCGATTGAGTAAAATAGCAATAAGAACAGGTTTAAGGGTTTCACCAACTGTGATGCTCGAAGCAATCATCAAAGAGACTGGCACGGAAACTGGCATAGTCATCGACTGCAGTTCAAACATCACCCAGAGGAAAGAACCTAAAGCAATGCCAGGCACAAGTCGATAACCTAGCAACAAGATGGCAGCCAAAGCAATTCCTGTTGGAGCCCATATGGCTGACAAATTCCCAGGTAGGAAAGCCAACATTTGTCCTAGCTGAGCTGTACAAAAGTAAGTGCTAGCTAGAACTATTATGACTAGTAACTTTGTAATTTTTTTTATCAATCTAGATGGTTAGATAATATGTTCCACTGTTCGCAAGGCTAGCATATGAAATTGCTTAGTGTCACGGCATTAACGCTTGTAAAGCTGCCGCCAGATTTAAATACAGTTAGAGAAAAATATGCTACAATATTCTTTGTTCGTAAAGAATACAAATAAAGTATATATGGCAACTTTTATCTTTATTGATTAAAAAATAAAAGTATTATTTTGTATTTTTTAATCAGAAAAAATGTGTCAATAATTGTTTGGCAAGTGCTTACTAAAATTGAAGCTCTAGACCTCAGGATTTGCACCTGAATTCTGTAGCTGAGAAGCCGGACTTCTTCAAGAAGTCTGGCTTCTGAGTTGTTGCAACTGATGCAAGAGCTCACAGTAACCTTCACGATTTATTAATACAAAGCCTTAGTGGAGCATTCCGGAGAAGTATATCTGATGGGAATTAGAAAAATGCGATCGCAATCCTCTAAAATCAAGGTCTCAATTCGTCTAACACCAAAACTTCCAACTCCCCTAAAGAAGGCAAACGCGCATCATTTGTCAAAAAAAACGAAGCACCTTGACGAATTGCCGTAGCCATTTGAATTGCATCAGGTGTTCTCAAATTATAATCTGCCCGAAGTTGTGCGGCTTCTTGAGCAATAGCTACAGACACCTCAATAGTTGTCAAACCTTCTTCCTCAAGCAAAATGTCGCGATATTGTTGAGCTAGCATTCTGTTCCCTTGTCGTAGAGGATGAACTAGAACTTCTAACAGAGTCACCACCGAGGTTACAACTCTAAACTCACCTTTAACCATTGCTTCAAAGAAAGCGTCAGTCATCTCTAAGTAAGTCGGATTTTCCTCAATAAAGTAAATCAGTGGTGCACTATCCAAACCCACTACTTGTCCTTGTAGCTGGGTTATCCATTCCATGAATCTCGTTCCTGATTAACATAATCTTGAGCATCAATGCCATGCCATACTT
Organism: Symploca sp. SIO2C1; assembly: GCA_010692635.1. Taxonomy (GTDB): domain Bacteria; phylum Cyanobacteriota; class Cyanobacteriia; order Cyanobacteriales; family Coleofasciculaceae; genus Caldora. The sequence continues at coordinate 11,028 of JAAHGL010000164.1, forward strand.
CTTTACCCAAACCTCGCAATTCTAAAATGCTACGCTTAGGCTTAGGCGTCAGTGTAACCCTTTGACGAATTGACCCTAACAGTTCTTCTATCAACTGTATTTGCTCATTAGGAGTGAGGCTTTCCGCTAGACTGCGTACCTCGTGATAAGTAGACATAAACTATTTGTTGGAATTCTCGTGTCCTAAGTTCACTATAATCTTTCTCATTGCCCACCCTATAGGCGATCTCACCTGTTTTTTCATGTTAAATTTTTAGTAAAAATCATGACTCTCACTCTTTATAAATGGACACACGAACACTACCATGATGCCATTGATGCTGGGCTGTTTGATGAACAACCGGTCGAACTTTTGCAAGGAGACATTGTTATTATGCCACCGGAGCGAGAAGCCCATGCTTGCTACAGTAGTGATGCGGCGGAATACCTACGGCGGCTGTTGGGAAATCGAGCATCTGTCCGTGAAACCAAGCCTGTGACGCTTCCCTATAATTCAGAGCCTGTGCCTGATATTGCGATTGTGAAACCGCCTTTACGAGGCTACTTGGCACATCATCCCTATCCAACAGATATTTTCTGGCTAATTGAGTATTCTAATACGACGCTGGTAAAAGATTTGGGCAAAAAGAAGCAGATTTATGCTGCAGCAGGGATTCAAGAGTATTGGGTATCGGATCTGAAGAACTCTCAATTGAAGGTGTTTAGAGATCAACTCCAGGGTAACTATCAGACAGAACTAACCCTGCTTGAGGGAATAATTTCACCGTTGTCTTTTCCTGATGTGGCGATCGATGTGTGTCGATTATTTAGCTAAGATTGAGTTGTCAATGAGACAAAAATAGGCAATTTATCAGTACAGTATTGAGCTACTCCCACGAATTGAATTCGTGGGATTCAGGCATCACGCAGAGATTGCAGGCACAGCCTGTCTAACATCTCCTACGCCTAGGGTTGAACTCCCAACCCTCTTAATATTGAATGCGGCATTCCTATCTCGATCATTTTCAGCTTGACAAGATGGACAACGCCAACGACGAACTTCTAAATCCAAAGACTCTAAAACATGCCCACAGTGATGACAGGTTTTGCTCGACGGATACCATCGGTCAATGTAGACAACTGATTTACCTTTTTTGAGAGCAACCCACTCTAAAATCTGCAAAAATTCTCCAAAAGCTAAGTCTGAAACTTTTCGCCCCCAAAGACGTTGCATTCCTTTAAGATTTAAGCTTTCAAAACACAGAATATCAAATCTTTTGGTCAGTTGGTGTGCTAGCTTCCAGAACCAGTCACGGCGACAATTTAAAACTTTTTCATATTGCCTAACCAAATCTTTTCTGGCTTTTTCTTTCCCTTTAGACCCTTTGACTTTTTTAGATAACTTTTGGCTAGCACTACTAACTTTAGAGAGTGATTGCTTCAAGAATTGAGGGGATTCAATTGTGAATCCTTCCGAACAAGTCAGGAAAGTTTTAAGACCAAAATCAAAGCCAGCGATTTTACTCGTCTCGGCTTTGATAGTAGCTTCAGCAATGTTTTCCACCACGACGCTCACAAATAGCTCCCCTAAAGGAGTTCTTTTGATAGTCAACGTTTTGATAATTCCCTCAATTGGTCTGGAGTTCCAAAATTGATAAACACGCTTTCCAATCTTGAGACGATTTCCACCTAAGAATTTATAGCCTGCTTGCTTAAGAGTCAAGGATTTGTACTTTTTAACTTTCTTAAAGTTTGGTGGTCTTGCCCCCTTTTTGTGAGCTTTAAAAAATCCCTGATACCCTTTCTCGATTCGCTGGCAAATATCTTGAACAGCTTGAGAACCTACTAGTTGCCAAAACCGATTACGCTTGCGGAGTTTGGCAAGATGTTTTTGAAGCTTGGCACAGCTCAAGTGTTCACCCCAGATTCGGTAGTACCGCTTGTGGAGGGCAATCGCATGATTGTAGATCACTCCAGCTGCATTGAGAGACCGCTTAAGATATCGATTGCGCTTGTGAGCGTATAGCTTGAACTTTAAAGCCTTCATGCTGTTGATGATAGTATGTCTACCATCGAGGGTCAACCAAACAGCTAACGTGGCTTGAAAGCCTTAACGCTACATCCCACGCTTGAAAGACGTGGGCTTTGCTTGTTATTTTGTAAAAGATATTCATTTTCCTACCCTACAGGCGATCGCACTGGGTATATGAGGATGTGATTCTCGTTTTGTTTTTCAATTTTCCCGGATTATATAAGCTACGCACTCAAAATTAATATATAGACAAGTCCTAGGGGGTAGGGCATGGGCCTAAATTTTTTACGTCTATTTCAGTCAAACAACCAGTCGGACACTCTTGGTGGACGTTACAAAATCATTAGCGAGTTGGGAGCAGGTGGTTTTGGTAAAACCTTTGTTGCCGAAGATCTGCACTTGCCAGGGCATCCTCAATGCGTAGTCAAACAACTCAAACCCCAAGTCACTGATGCGAAAAGCCTGCAAATGGCTAGACGCCTGTTTGATACAGAAGCCCAAGTCCTCTACCAACTAGGCAATCATAACCAGATACCTCGTCTGTTGGCTCATTTTGAGGATAACCAGGAGTTTTATCTTGCCCAGGAATTAATTAAGGGGGAGTTGCTGTCTAAGGAGTTAATCAAAGGTAAGCCTTGGTCAGAAGCCCAAGTAATTCGGCTGTTACAAGATATTCTACAAGTATTGGCGTTTGTCCATCAACAAGATGTAATTCACCGAGATATCAAACCTTCCAATCTGATTCGCCGCCGACAGGATGGCAAGATTGTGCTGATTGACTTTGGTGCAGTTAAGCAAGTCAGCACTCAATTTGTCAATCCCCAGAAAGAGCAGACAAAAACGATTTCTATCGGTACTCAGGGGTATACACCGAAAGAACAGTTAGGTGGTAATCCCCGTTTTAGTAGTGATGTCTATGCTGTGGGTATCATTGGTATCCAAGCGTTGACTGGGGTTCATCCCCGGCACCTCAAGGAACATCCCGATACAGGAGAAATTGAATGGCGCGATTCCTCTGAAGGTTCCCAGTCACCCAGCAGGAGTCAACAGCAAGAAAGTGAGCATCACCACCAAGAAGTTAGCCCAGAACTAGCCGCAATTCTAGACCAGATGGTGTGCTATGATTTTCGCGATCGCTACCAAACAGCAACAGAAGCCTTGAAAGCATTGCAGAGTTTACCTCTGTTTCAAGGTTCCCAGGCAAGGGAAGCTTTATCTAATCTAGAACTGCAATCTTTAGGTAGTACCACTGATTCAACTTTAGGGGACAGTGACCAATTATCCACTGATATTTGGGAGCACTCAGCATCCTCAGAAGAAGCCTCCACTGATATTTGGGAGCCGTCAGCATCGTCAAATCAATCCCAGTCAGCAGCCAGGAGCGGTTCAACAGGTTCCCGTAGTCAACCTGTTGTGTCTGAACCCTCTTTACCATCAACCCCAACAGTAGTTGCTCAGCCATGGTGGAGGCAAGGATTGTTCCTAAAGTTGGGAGGGATTTTGGCAGTTTTAGCAGTAGGGGGAGGAACCTTTTGGCTCACGAAAAATTTCCCCTTTTCTCAAACTGCTAGTAAAACTGCCAACCTTAGTAGTGAAGTAGCAGAAAGTGCTAGCCCTAATCCTACTAGCAGTCCAACGAAGGAATCTCCATCACCTTCTTCCGAGAGTAAATCTACTAATACTCCTGCTGCTTCAACTACTCCATCTCCATCTTCTTCTCCTGAGAGTAAATCCAATTCTCCTGAAAGTAAATCCAATACCAGTCCCACTATTAATACTGTTAAGTCAACTACTCCATCTCCATCCTCTTCTCCTGAGAGTAAATCCAATACCAGTCCCACTATTAATACTGTTAAGTCAGCTACTCCATCTGCTCCTAAGAGTAAATCCAATACCAGTTCCACGATTAATACTGTTAAGTCAACTACTCCATCTACTCCTAAGAGTAAATCTAGTGAGAGTTCTGCTGATTCAACTGCTCCATCTGCTCCATCTGCTTCTACCAGCTCACCCCCTGCTCAACCAAAACCATCTACTCCTGTACCATCTGCACAACCATCCACTCCTCCCACTTCCAAACCAACAGCAGCAGAATTACTTAGCCAAGGGGATAGTCGGCGGCAAGCAGGAAACTACCAAGGAGCTCTTGCCGCCTATGATCAAGCCATTGCCAGTAAATCGAATGTTCCAGAAGCTCATTGGGGGCGCTGTTACAGCTTAAACAAATTAGGACGTTCTACAGAAGCGATTGCTGCCTGCGATGCGGCTCTTACCTTCAACCCCAACTACCCAGAAGCTCTCTGGAGTAAAGGCTCTATCCTAGAACAACAGCAACCTCTAGAAGCTCTCAAGCTCTATGAACAAGCTCTTGCCCTCAAACCTAATTTTGCTGATGCTTGGCAGAATAAAGGAGTAGCACTCTATAAACTAAACCGCTACAGTGAAGCTGTTAATGCCTTTGATCAAGCTATTGCACTTAAGCCTAATTCTGCCGATGCTTGGAGTAACCGAGGGGCAGTTCTTTGGGCGCTCAAAGATTTTGATGGAGCGATCGCTTCTATGGACAAAGCCATTCAACTTGATCCTAGCAACCAAGCTGTAATTAACCTACGTCAGCAGGTAAGGCAAAAATTGGGACGCTAAAAAAGTATTATACCAATTATCAATTACCAATTACCAATTATCAATTATCAATTACCAATTACCAATTATCAATTATCCATTATCAATTATCAATTATCAATTATCAATTATCAATTATCCATTATCC
>JAAHGL010000165.1 GCA_010692635.1 Symploca sp. SIO2C1
CCACAGAGCCTCAAATGTACTATGCTTCCTACCCTTTTCCTGAACAGCAGCGTCGTTATGCCTTACAGGGTGCGATCGCTACTTTGTTTGTTACTTCTTTAGTGTTAATCGCACTGGCTGTGAGCTAGTTTCCCTTGTGGCTTTCTTTGTTCAAATTACCTTGGAGTAAAGATGATGACGATTGTGATTTCACTTTTTGTTGTGGGCTGGATAGCTGCTTCTGTCATTGGTACTCAAGCCTACTTTCGGGGTGAACAGTCCAAGCCCATCCATGAGCGTAATTGGCGTTCAGGCTCTTTTGAGAAATTGGCTAAATCTATTACTGGCACTGAGATGGACTACAGCACCCGTATTCCTGCTTATCCCATAGACAGCTACTTCAGCCGTTTGTTGCCTAGCGACTAAATCTTGCTACAAAGGCTCATCTGTTTCCCCTAGTCAATACTGCTCGGTTAAGAGAAATTATCGGTTAAAAAGCTGGGGGAGCTGAGGGAGCTGAGGGAGCTGGGGAAGAGGGATTAGGGCTTATCCGAGCAGTATTGGCACCCTAGTGGCGCGACACGCCTAATATCATGTCGGGTTGAATACCCATAGTTAGGGCTGACGCAGAGACACGGAGACGCGGAGAAGTTTTTATTATGGGCAATTATGCCGACATGATATAAAACTGTAGGTTGGGTGGAACGAAGTGAAACCCAACGGAATATTCGAGGAGTGTTGGGTTACGCTACCGCTTCACCCAACCTACCTAATCCACTATTAGCCATTAGCCATTAGCCATTAGCTTTGAGCGTGTTTCTCAAGATTTAGTCACAGAGATTGTGATCTTCTTCCTTTGCATTGTACTTCAAATAATCCTTAACCCAATTGCAACCATAGTTCAGCTCATTCAGGTTGAGAATGTCCTCTAGTTTCCAGAGAATCACCGTCTTATCCTCACTAGCAGAAGCAAGTATTTGCCCATCATGGCTAAAAGAAACTCCCCAAACTCCACCATTATGGCCAGATAAAGTTTTCAACAATTTGCCATCCCTGCCCCAAATTTTGACGGTTTTGTCAGCACTAGCAGTAGCAATCATCTCACCGTCAGGGCTGATGGAAACTCCCTTAACTGCCTGTTGATGATCTTGGAGGGTATGTAGCAAGTTACCTTCACTACTCCAGAGTTTAGCAGTACCATCAGAGCTTGCTGAGACAATTAAATTATTGGCAGAGTCGATTGCAACATCATTAACTGCATCCCTATGCCCTTCAAGGGTTTTGAGCAAAGTACCTTCCTTGCTCCAGAGTTTAACAGTCTTGTCCTCACTAGCAGAAGCAATCATTTGACTATCAGGGCTGATGGAAACTGCCCAAACCTTTTCACGATGTTTTTTGAGAGTGACTCGCAGGGGGGTGAGCGAAATTTGAGTTGGAATTTCAATTCTCCGCGTCTCCGTGTCTCCGTGTCTCCGCGTCTTCTTACTCGTTTCTCCAACCTTTTTTTCGCTCACTCCTCCCAGGCTGCCACCGATGTTCCAAAGTCTGACAGTTTTATCTCCACTTCCTGAGACAATGGTCTTACCGTCAGGACTGAAGGAAACTCCCCAAACTTCATCAGTATGTCCTCTGAAAGTTTTCAGCTCCTCACCTTCAAAGTTCCAAAGTTTGATGGTTTTGTTCTTACTCGATGAGGCAATAGTCTTACCGTCAGGACTGAAGGAAACTCCGTAAACTTCAGCCTTATGACCTTTGATGGTTTTGAGTAAAGTACCTTTCTGGTTCCAAAGTCTGACAGTTTTGTCATCAGAAGCTGAAGCAATAGTCTTAGCATCGGGACTCAAATCTACTCCGATAACCACATCAGTATGACCACTGAGGGTTGTCAAAAAGCTACTCTCCGTCTTCCAAAGTTTGATCGTCTTATCCCAACTCCCGGAGGCAATGGTCTTACCATCGGGACTGATGGCAACCTCCCAAACTCTATCACGATGACCTTCGAGGGTGTTGAACAAAGTACCTTTATTGCTCCAAAGTTTGATGGTTTTATCCGCACTTGCTGAAACAATAGTCTTACCGTCAGGGCTGATAGCAACTCCGTAAACTGGAGCAGTGTGTCCCTCCAAAGTTTTGAGTAAAGTACCGTTACTATTCCATAATTTGACGGTTTTGTCCTGGCTGGCTGAAGCAATCATTTGACCATTGGAGCTGATGGCAACTGCGATAACCTCTCCTTGATGAGCCTGTAGGGTGTTTTTTAGAGTGCCGTTGATGTTCCAGAGTTTAACAGTATTATCCGCACTTGCTGAAGCAATGGTCTTACCATCGGGACTGATAGCAACTCCCCAAACCTTTTCGCTATGTCCTTTGAGGGTGGTTCGCGGAGTACCGTCGATGTTCCAGAGTTTGATGGTTTTATCCGCACTCGCTGAAGCAATGATCTTACCATCAGTACTGATAGCAACTCCCCAAACTTCATCAGTATGCCCTTTGAGGGTTTTGCGCAAGCTGCCGTCAAGGTTCCAAAGTTTGACAGTTTGGTCTTCACCTACCGAGGCAATGGTCTTACCATCAGGGCTAATAGCAACTCCGTAAACCCAACCTTCATGCCCTTCAATAGTTTGGAGTAATTTGCCTTCCTGGTTCCAAAGTTTGATCGTGTTGTCGTCAGAGGCAGAGGCGAGCATGTCACCCTTGGGACTGAAAGCTACATCGAAAACCCTCTTATGACCTAGCAAGTGGTTGTATTCAACTACCCCATAAACTGCCTGCCCTAGAACTCTTTCTACATCACGTTCTAGATTGCGCTTGCTGTCTACATCTACTGCACTACCAAGCTGTTGCAACTTTTGCAATTGTCGCTTCGCTCTGATTGCTTTTAGCAGTGCGTCCAACCTTTGATTGGAGGTAAAGAGTACTTCAGCAGATTTAGTGAGTGCCAGGATCTCACTGATTACTGCTTTCCGATACTGAAAGAAAGTTCCCAATCCCAATATAATGGCAACTAGCAATGCTGTACTGACTGTAACTAAAAAAACTCTTTGCTGTTGGGTCTTTAACTTGCTTTGCATCTCAAGCCTGTCTATTTCTAGGCTAGCAGCTAAGAAATCATCGTCATCAACGCTCAACATTTTGTGAGCTTTCCACTTCAAGGCATCCTGCAATGCTTGACCTCGCAACAGACGAGATTCATCTTCACGATTGGACGCTAACCAGGCATTGATCGCTTCACTATAAGGACGCAGAGATGCTAACTGCTTGTCAACCCAAATTTGATTAAAAACTGCACGATAAATCTGGTTATAAACTTTTAATTTGCCCTGTTGTTTAACAACTAACCCACTTAACCGCAATTCGGTTTGTTCAAGGCTATCATCTGCAATAATTTCTCCCTGTTGCAAAATCTGTTGATACAACCCCAACCAACGCCCAGTGCGTTCCTCATTGCTCAGAAGACGATTGCGTATTGTCCTCAAATGCTCTGGCTGATCTGAGGCTTCCCAGTTGTCAATAATCTTCTCTCTAACTACCTGGTCAACGGAACGAGGGTATTCCTTCTCAGACTCACAAACCATCAATTGACAAAGCTTTTGGGTCAGAAATGGCTGCCCCCCTGTCCAATCTAAGATTTCCTGGATTACTATGTGGGGATTGTTGAATCTGTCTGACAAGCCCTTAAGCAGCGGTTCTACCTCATGTAATTGAAATCCAGCCAGCATTATTGCCTGACCAATATTAAAAGGAGTGCGTTTTTTATCCTCAATTAAATTAGATGGTGATGCTACTCCCAACAAACAAAAGTTCAAGCGATTGTATTGGGGATTATCAGCACGTTGGTTATGACAGGCGCGGATAAAAGCAAAAAAATCATCTGTAGGAAAATTGAGACTCAAAACACTATCAATTTCATCAATGAAAATGACAATCTGCTGAGTAATTTCAACCAACAGCACTTCTTCAATAAATTTGCGAAACCGCTTGAGAGCCGAAAGCAGTTGGTGTTCGTACCACCATTCCTCCAAATCCAGCTCTAAGGCAAAGCTATCAATCAAGGTGTCGATTAAACCCACATACCACTGCTCAGGCGACACTCCCTGTACTTCGTTAAAAGATAAATCAATCGCTGCACAAGCAAAGCCTACATTGGTGAGTCGGCGCAGGGTACGCACCCTCAAACTGGATTTCCCTGTTTGTCGAGAGTTTAACACATAGCAAAACTTGCCTGATTTCAGCCCGTCATATAATTGGTCATCCGCTTCTCGCGTCACATAAGTGGTGGCAGATTCGGGAAGACTACCTGAGAAGATGTACTCACTAACCATGATTAAATTCCTTTTCAGGGCAATGGTGACAAGTTAAAGGGTCGTGCATTGTATCAAGTACTATATATAGTGCTTTTTAAATCCAAAAAATCTATATATGGAAGACCCAAAGGGTCAGAAAAATCGATTTTTCTTCTTCCCTGGTGTTCCCCTCCTCGGAGGGGTTAGGGGTGGGTTCTACTCCCTACTCCCTTGACAACGACATTTTTGCCTTAACTTGTTACCAATGTTTTCAGGGGGTTGAACCCAGATGGGTAGAGAAATACTCTCGATAGAGATTGCAGCTTGGGTAGTAATTATTTCCTGAGAGTTTGACTAATCCGAGACTATGAAGTTTAAAGCCTTCTTCTGTATCTAAGGGTACAGGTTCACTCCCCATAACTACCTGTGTATAGGCAGCTTCGAGTCGGGAGTGATGTTGCAAAGTCCATAATTGTTGATGTAAATGGGCGCGGAAAATACCCTCTTCGGTAGGAGCTAACCCTAGCAGTTGCTCTAGGCTCTGATTTTGATGGGATAAAGCCAAAAAAGCTTGCTGTAACAAATAAGGATGCCCTCCCACTAACTCCATTAGCTCCTGCAAATCTGGCTCACTCAACTCCGTTTCTTTGAGGTAGTGTTGAGCCAAAGTAGCCGCCTGTTTCTGAGTAAATTCTGGTAAGTCAATCGCCACACCAACATTGAAGGGGGAGTGGTTAGTGTCCAGTTCGGGATAAACTTCGGTGGAATGCACTACCACCAAGCGCAATTGCTGCCAAATGTTATTATCCTGTGAGGTTCCTTCTTGGGCACGTTCGTACCAACCCCGCAGGAGGCGACAAAAATTATCGAAGAGCTCTGGATAGGTAAACAGTGTTTCAAAATTATCGAGGGCAAGCACCAAAGGTGTGTCGAAGGTAGGTAACAGATATTTTTGCCAATAACGAGTACAGTTTTTGTTCAAACTGTACAACTCTCGCCAATAGTGATTGAGTTGAGGTTCCAGTTCTAAACTTTCTGCCACCTCAAGACAGAGCGACTGTAAAAAGGTTTGATAGTCAGCAAAAATAGTCTTTTCCGCCAGCCTCAAATCTAACTTCACTGTTTGGTAACCCTGTTTCCTGGCGTAGTCGAGAACCTGCTCTAAGAGGCAAGTTTTACCCATTTTCTGGGGTGCTTTAATCCGTAACAATGCACCAGGCTGTTTTATCGCTTTGTAACAGTCTGCCTCAATGGGAGGGCGTTCTACATAGATAAAAGAGTCTTCCTCAAGGCAGTCTGTCATCACCACCTCTTTTTCTCCCTTCCCATTGCATTGACCCCTATTGCTACTGCTATCCTCAAAAGCAGCAATCTTCCTCCAGTCTTGTCCCAATTGTTCGCTAATTTCTACAAAATACAGATAATCTACGGACTTCGCATTGAAGTACTTATTGACAGTAGTCAAAGACATATCTAGCTTATTTGCTAAATCTTGCTGGCGAGCAAAACCCTTTTGCTGAAGGGCAGATTTGACTCGTGGGATAAAGTCTGGAAGAATTCTGAGGGAGCGAGACATGATTGGTATTCCCAAAGCTGCTACTACAATACCTCTGTTTCAGTAGTAGGAAGCCAAGTCAGGCACAAGTCGGCTACAAGTCACTAATCAGGTACAAGAATGTAGGGTAAGAGGATGAATGATTGAATCTATTTTGGGTGAAAAAAACACACTTCCCTGGTAATAGCTATTGGGCGTATGCCATTGACTAATGGTATACGCCCCTACAGTTCCTGTCGAATGATACCAGTCAACGGCATGATCATTCGTAACCTAACACTATTTCTACCTTGTATTACCTTAACTATTAGGATCGATTCCGTGAGAACGAAGAAGTTCCTCAAGACGTTGCGATCGCAATCTTTCAGCTTCAGCCCGTTGCCGTTCAATTTCAGTTGGAGTTAAAATCCACTCCCCTTCGGCATTGTACCAACGCAACCACAGACGACGCCTTCTGTCGTACTCTCCTTGCCACAACCCTAAACCTAATTCTAATTGGGGTATCCAAATCTTCGGTTGAGTTAAATTCAACTCCTGATAAACACCCCCCTTGAGCACGAACCCTCTTAATTGATCACTATAGCGGTCAAACACTACATAATAGGGCACCTGTAAAATTTGCTCATACACTTCCCATTTAGTAGGAGGTTCACCGCTTTTCCGTGTACTTGTACCCAAGTCTTCCTTTTCCGTCCCTGGCGACAATAATTCCACCACCACCGTTGGAGCCACCTTTTCTTGCCACATCACATAACTTAAGCGTAAATCCTCATTCTCATAAAGCCTTGATACTCCCACTACGCCAAACCAATCTGGTCGTTTATACCAAGAATGATGACTTACATCATAGTAGAGGTTCAAATCACTACCACTAAATATCTGCTCTGGTGGATAGTTAGCAGGGCGAAAAGTCAAGCGCAACAATTCCGGTTGTAGATCATGGAATTCGTCAGGCAAACCCGGTTCCTCCTGATTTTCACTCGGTAAATCATACATGGTGGGGAGGGTTTCTGGAGGAGAATGAAGCGATTGAGTTTGCTGGTACTGATGTAAGTAATGCATCTACTTGTTGCCTAAACTTTTTACTATCTAACTGCTGAGGCGAACTTGATATCAGAAGTAGCACTTTATATATGGGCGCACACTTTACCCATCATAAAAATATAATATCAAAAAAAATAGCGATCGCGCAAGCAAGCTCTGCCAGAAGATCAGCTGGTGCTGGTGTTGGAAGCGATCGCAACCAACTTGCCCAAGAGTGGAATAGTGCGAGCGCAATTGTACGGCAGGTACAATCTAATAAAATTGAGATAGATTATCCCTCATAGGGGTTTACTTATGTCCAAGGCAATACAATACCTAACCAATGAGCAAGGAGAACGAGTGGGTGTTTTGTTAGATTGGAGTACCTACTCTCAACTCTCCCAGTCATCGAAGTTAGACGAAGAGTGCTTGGTGGGTTTAAGTGTTGATGAGTTAAATGCTCTTGCAACTTGTACCTTAGCTGTGGCTGAGCAAACTCGTTTGGATGATTTAATCTCCAGAAACACAGAATCATTGCTCTGTGCCGATGAAGTTGCCCAATTAGATGATTTGTTGGCGAAGGCAGATCATTTAACCCTTCTCAAGACTCGTGCCAGATATACCCTCAAGTGCTTAGCAGAGGATACCACAGCAGCGTGAGTGCCTATATCCGGGTTGAATTACAACAGAAAATTCGTAAGCACTTTAGTGAATGTTGTGCCTATTGTCGAACGGCAGAGTTTTTAACGGCGATGACTTTTGAATTCGAGCACATTCTACCGCTTTCAGCTGAGGGAGAGACCGTGTTTGAGAATTTGTGTTTTGCCTGTCCATCGTGTAATCGTCATAAAAGCACTCGCCAAACTGCCATTGATCCAGAAAGCGGTGAAACAGTTGCGTTATTTCATCCCCAACAACAAATCTGGACTAAGCATTTTGCTTGGAGAGAGAGAGGAAAAGAGTTGAAAGGTCTGACAGCAGTTGGTCGAGCTACAATCGAGGCATTACAGATGAATCGTCCAGCATTGGTACGAGCAAGGGGAATGTGGATTAAGTTGGGTGAACATCCACCCTGATTGAATTATTGAAGCTACTCTAGTAGACCATCCACTCTAAAATTGTGATAATGGTTTCCTTGCTATCAGAGCTTCTACAGGATTTTAAATCACAAAATAAGGATAGATGTTGTACTAGGACAGCTTGGCATATTTCGTATTAATGAGACAGGAGCCTGCGGCAGAATATGATTTCTGGTAGATAATGATAAATATTACTTTATAACTCCAACCTGAGGCAAACTACGAGCAATAACTACCAGATGATCACCAGGCAATACTGGTTTATTTTTCGGGGGATTGACTATAGTTTCTCGACTACCATTCGTCTGTCGTTCTATTGCCAGCAAAATCGTATCAAAGTCATCTTTGAGTAACTGGGAAACTTCCCAGAACGACATGCCAATCCAATGCTCTGGTAAGGATATGTTATAAAACTGGTTACCCATCTGCACAGTGAGCAATTCTGCCAGCACATCCACAGAACCCTGGTTCCGAACTGAAGTAGCAATCAAGTGACTTGCCAACTCCGCTGCCACAATTACATCCTCAACTCCCGCTACTCGCAGTTGCACGTTGTTTTTCCGATCAAGGAGTTGAGCACAGGTGTAGATAACAGGATTAAGTTTTTCAATCGTCAAAGCAGCTAGAACTGTCCGTGCATCGCGATCCTGATCACTGCGGGGATGGCTAGCATCTGCCAGCAGAATTGCCCGGGAAGCATGATAAATCCCCACGCTCTCCAACACATCAATGATTGTATAGTCACCAATTTTGAAGTAAAGCTGGGAAAGATCTACTCGCTTGAGTTCCTGCTCTGGTGTTTCAGTAAACTCAGCTACTATGACAATGGGATAATTCCTCATGCCCGGATCAGCATAGAGTTCTTCAACAATCAGATGTCCACTACGGTTCCAACCGCAGATGACAATGTGGTTACGCAGTTCATCTAGTTCCAAGTTTTTGACATCCATTACTATTTTGAGTCTTTGCATCATCACAGCAGAAACAACCCCTGTGAAGACTGCAAACATCGTTAAACCCCCAATCATAACCATGAGTGTAACGAAACGCCCCGGAACGGTTTGGGGTTCACCACCGATGGGTTCTCCTGATATTAGGGTAAAAAAGCTCCACCATAGAGCATCTGCTAAAGAAGAGAATGCCTCATTATTTTTCCCTTCTAGCAGGTAGATTGCTAGAGCACCGATGAGGATAATTAAGCCAACGATCAGAAGAACCCCAATCTGAGCACCGAGACTGGCTGCTAGAGGAGAAGAGACGCGATGGAGATTCCGGTTTACTAGAATTGCCGCTCTCAAAAGCCTTAACATCCGTAACAGGCGCAACAGGCGAAATGCTCGGAAAAAAGGTATTACGGCGATGATATCTAACCAGTAGTTCCGGAAGAAGCGTTGCTTCTTTCTCGCGATAAAATAGCGGATAGCTAGCTCGATAATAAATATTCCCGTTAGCAGATCTTGAGTAAGATGAACTAACTTATACCCGACACCTGCACCTTCAAGGGCAACTTCTACAATCACCAGAATCACTGCCAGTAGAATCAGCACAGTGAGCACCAATTCAGTTTGGGGAGCATGAATAAAGCGATCGAGATGAAACTTGAGAGTCTTTTGGTGCATCATTGGGTTCCTAGAAGGAAAGAGGTAATTTAGAGATCTGGAAGTTAATTGAGGAAACTGCAATGGATAGTGATAGTAAATTCGCTTTGCTGGTAATCGGACTACCACTTGGTGGACTGGTTTATTGTGGCTTAGGAGTAGCTCTAATGATTTTCAGCTCAACTGTACGAGAACATCCTCTAGTCTCTGGTATGTTATTCCTACTAATTCCCTTAGCGATCGCTGTATCTATTTGGATCAGAGCTTCTGCCAAAGCCTATCAATCTCATCAATCTCATCAATCTCATCAATAATAGCAATTAGCAATTAACAATTAGCAATTAGCAATTAGCAATTAGCAATTAACAATTAGCAATTAGCAATTAGCAATTAGCAATTAGCAATTAGCAATTAGCAATTAACAATTAGCAATTAACAATTAACAATTAGCAATTAACAATTAGCAATTAGCAATTAGCAATTAGCAATTAACAATTAACAATTAGCAATACAATTAATCATGTTAAAACCTTCTTTTAAAACCAGTACCTTGATAGTTTTATCAGGTATTTTAGCTGTAGGCTCTCTTGCTTGCAGTAGTAATGATACAGATACCGCTAACTCCATTGATGCTGCTCCAGCTTCTCCTGTTGCCAGTCCTACTCCCGCTGCTGCACCTACGCCAAAACCTCAGCCTCAAGTATCACCATCACCAGAGCCAAAAGCCTCTACCGATTCCTATACCTATGCTCACGCGATGGACATCGCTACTGGTGCAATTACCATTAGTCAATCAGCAGTGTCCAGAGATGACTGGAGCTTAGTTGCTAGCCAATGGCAACAGGCAATTAACTTGTTGAAATCTATCCCTGCTTCTGATGGTAATTACGGAACTGCTCAACAAAAGCTACCGATATACCAAAGGTTTATGGCAGAGGCGAAAACCAAAGCTACTCCTCCTCCAGAAAAACCCAAAGAGGGTGACACCAATCCAGATTATTTCTCTGTTCCTATCAAAAAGCGACGGGGTCAAATACCTGTAATTGAGGTTGCTTTCAATGGCAAGCAGAAATTTGAGATGTTGTTTGACACTGGTGCTAGTAGCACTCTGGTGACTAGCTCAATGGCAGCTACCTTGGGACTAAAAGCAATAGAAATAAAAGCAGTGGGTATTGCTGATGGCAGCATAGTTGCATTACCTATCTCGCTTCTAGAGTCGATAGAAATCGATGGTCGCCTCAAGAGGAAGGTAAAAGTAGCAGTTGCTCCACCTGCTATGCCCATTGGACTACTTGGGCAAGATTTCTATGTTGGTTATGATGTTACGATTAAAGAAAATATTATTGAATTTAGGCGTCGTTAACTTTGAATATAGCAATTAGCAATTAGCAATGAACAATTAGCTACGCTGACAAATTAGTAACTGTAATCCCAAATTGAACACCATCAGTATTCACGCAATCATACCCGGCAAGGGAATTGAAAATCCTTGATAGACTATATGAAGATTTGAAGAATATTTCAGTTTCTCTACCTAATTAGGTAGAGAAACTATCTATAATTAGATCTAATGCCAAATTTATAAAATTAGGCTATACACTACCACCCCAATACTACTTGATAAGAAGATAGTTGCTTGAAAAAGCAGGGAAACTGAGGGAGCTGGGGAAATTGGAGGGGAGGAATTAGAGATTATTTCCCTCTTCCCTTGTACCCGTCAATTAAAAATTGACAAATCACTAGCAGGTGTTCTTAAGGGATACCTATATCCTGCTGCGTAAGGAAATTTTCCTGGGGTGTTGAGCCATTACCTGAATAAGAATGACGCAATATAAGAAATTTTTTTATGACTAGCTATGCTTCAATACCAACAAATAGGCTTAAGCATTTATCGAATCATACCCTCAATGAAGCTATTATTTCCCATCCTCTAAAAGTTACTCCTGAGACATTGCTCAAAGATGTCATCCTACAGATGAGTCAGGTACGAGAGTTTTGTTTGTTGCCTAGTATCCAATCGTCACCCCACTCAAATTGGAGGGATCAAACTCGTGCTGGCTGTGTCTTGGTAATGGAAGGAGAGCAGCTAGTCGGGATACTGACTAAGCTAGATGTAATGAAGCTTATAGGGTTAGAAATTGGTTGGCACAGAGTCAAGGTTGCACAGATCATGACACAGCAGCCAATTGTCCTTCGAGAATCAGATGTTCAAGATTGTTTCACTGTTCTGAAAGTATTTCGTCACCATCGCATTCATCACCTACCAATTTTGAATGATCGGGATCAACTACAGGGAATTGTTACCCCTGAGAGTATTTGCCAACTGCTACAACCAGCTAATCTTCTCAAGAGGCAACGGATAGCAGAAATGATGACTACTGAAGTCCCTTATGCTCCTGCAACCGCTTCTGTGCAGTACCTCACCTACTTGATGGCAGAGTATGAAGTTAGTTGTGTCGTCATTACACAAGAGAAGGAGAATCTTGATACTCAACTCCTCATTCCAGCTGGAATAGTCACAGAACAAGATATATTACAGCTTCAGGCTCTGGAGTTAGATTTAGGAAAGCTCCAAGCTCACAGAGTAATGAGTTCACCCCTATTTTGTTTGAGTCCTCAGGATGGTTTCTGGAGAGCTTATCAACAAATGCTACAGCAACAAGTGGAGCAATTAGTAGTATATGAACCTCAGGAAGAATTACTGGGTATAATCACTCGTAATAGCTGGTTAGAGGCAGTTGAAGTTCCACAAATGTACCGCACCATCGAGTTATTGCAGCAAGAAGTTGAGCAACTTCAGGCTCAAAAGATTGAACTCATGGAACAACACAACTCTGAATCAACTATAGAGTACACACAAACCAAACTGGCAGAACATGAACAGACGGAACAGAAATTACAAAGAGCTAATCAAGCTCTCTGCCGGAGCTTTGCTACCAATCGTGCTCTGCTTAACGCCATACCCGATTTGATCCTGCGGCTGAATCAAGATGGGAAATTAGTGAATTATAAAATGGCAAAGGACTGCGAGATGCCGTTTCATCCCTGCCAATTCTTGGGGAAAAGCTTGTATGATATGTTTCCCGGGGAAGTTGCAGAACCAGCAATGGCTTGCGTCAAGCAAGCTCTAAATACAGGAAAAACCCAAACTTTTGAGTATCAACTGTCGTGGAATGACCAATGCTGCTTTTATGAAGCACGGTTTGCTGTTAGTGACATAGATGAAGTTATCGTAATTGTGCGTGACATCACTGAGCGCAAGCAAGCAGAGACAGAATTAATTGGTAAATCCCATACTTTAGCCAATTTCAGCTCAAACCTTAAAAGACTACATCGACTAAGTACGACAAATTACCAAGATATTGAATATTTATTTGCTGATTATCTTAAAACCGGATGTGAAATTTTTGGCTTACCTACGGGAATTATTAGTAAAATTTCAGGTAAATTCTACAATATTCGCTCTGTTATATCTAATTTTGAATCATTAACTCCATATTTATTTAGGAATTTACAAAATACTTATTGTGCCGTAGCTTATCAAGAAAAAAAGACTATTAACTACAACAATCTTGGTGGTATCAGCAACACCCAAAAACAGCAATCAAATCTTAATTTGACAATAGATTCTTATATTTGCACTCCTATATTTGTAAACAATGAAATTTATGGCACGTTGAGTTTTTCCTCAACCAAACCTAGAAGCTCAAATTTCCGCACCGATGAACAGGAAATGATTGAGCTGATGGCTCAAAGTATTGGTAAATTTATTGCTGCTAATCAAATGCTAATGGAACAGCAGCACGCAGAAGAGGCACTACGAGAAAGCGAGCAGCGCTTTCGTCAGATGGCGGAAAACATTCGTCAGGTCTTCTGGATGAGAGATCCTGAAACGGAACAGATGATTTATATCAGTCCTGCTTATGAGGAAATTTGGGGTCGTAGTTGCCAGAGTATATACCAGAATTCACAATCTTTTTTAGACAGTATTCATCCAGAGGATCGAGAGCGGGCGATCGCAGCTTTAAAACAACAAAAGCAAGGTGAATATGACATAGAGTATCGCATTTTGCAAGTTGGTGGTCAAGAACGCTGGATTAGAGAGCAAGCCTTTCCAATTTGTGACTCAGAAGGACAAATTTACCGCCTAGTTGGCATTGCTGAAGACATTACTGAGTATAAGTTGGCTGAACAGAAGATGCGCGAAGCTCTCGAACAAGAAAAAGAACTGAGCCAACTCAAATCTCGCTTTGTTTCCATGACTTCCCATGAATTCCGCACACCTTTGGCAACAATCCTCAGTTCAGCTGAATTGCTTCAATACTACAAACACAAGTGGACTGAGCAGAAAAAATTAGTTCATTTTGAACGTATTTACTCCAGTGTTCAACATATGACCCAGATGTTGAATGACGTGCTGTTCTGGAGTAAAATAGACGCTAAAAAATTGAAGCTACAGCCTTCTTGGTTAGATATAATTGGTTTCTGTAACTCTTTGGTAGAAGAGTTGCAACAAAATGAAGGTAATGAACACAAAATTATTTTTAACGGGTCATGTGAAAATCTTGATCGTGAGCACCAACTATTAGGGGAAAATTGTTGTCGTGTAGTTTACGACCAATCTAGCTCCTATGCAGCCACTTCACCAACACCAATTCATTACCACGGTGCTGAATCAACCTTAGCAGTAGCTGTTACTGAAGTACCTCAATGGTTGGTTTGTCTAGATGAGAAACTACTGCGACATATTCTGAGCAACTTGCTCTCAAATGCAATTAAATATTCACCAACTGGCAGCACCGTTGAGTTGGAACTAGCCTTTGAGGCAGGAGATGTGATTTTCCAGATTCAAGATCACGGTATTGGTATTTCCCCAGAAGATTTACCCCATTTATTTGAATCCTTCCATCGCGGTGAAAATGTTGGCAATATTCCTGGTACTGGACTAGGGTTAGCAATTGTCAAGAAGTCTGTTGATTTACATGGTGGTAAAATTACAGTAGACAGCAAAGCTAGTGCAGGCACAACATTTACAGTTAGAATTCCTGGTAATAGCTCTCCCAACATCTTTGTGAAAACTGTATAACTTCTAAAAAGCGATCGCATTTGCCTCAAAAAATGCAAGTCGCCTCTAAAATAGAAGAGCGAAGTCTAGAACAATCCATAAGCATGACATCCCATTGGGGAGAATACATCCACTGTGATCCCAAAATCCTTGTTGGCAAACCTGTTGTCAAAGGAACTCGGCTCTCTGTAGAGTTTTTATTGGGATTATTTGCGGAAGGCTGGACAGAAAACCAAGTCCTCGAAAATTATCCCACGCTTACTATAGAAGAATTGCGATCTGTTTTTGTCTTTGCTTCTGAATGTATTAGTCAAAACGCGATCGCGCTTTTCCAAACAACACCTTGTTACTAATGCAGTGCCCTGCTCCTGACGAGGTAAGCTAAAATCAGCAGAAAAGTGTTTTGTGCTGTATTGGTATTGAGCAGTTAGCAAATGCTGCGTCTAATATCAAGTTCGGTTGAATACTTAGGGCTTGCTGCATAAGTGTGGAAGCTATGCCAAACAAAGCTTTCAAGCATTTTGCAAGCCAAATAAGTGCAAGGAAATTATACCTTTTGGCTCAAAAAGCTTGCACAATTGAACAAATCTGGGAGCTAATCGAGGGGTAATTCACTCATTACTCATCACTCATTACTCATTACTCATTACTCATTACTTCAAAACCCGAATCAATCGACTTTTTCAGCAAACCCTACTTACACTATCGTTGCAACAAGGCAGAAGGCTCCAGGGCAGAGGGCTCCAAGGGAAGAAGAAGGTTGCAAGGTAGAAAGTAACTATAACTGTTTATCCAAACTTGATGTAACTGGTTTATTTTCGACAGTAGGGACTTTAGCTCTCAGTAGGGCTTGCTGCATAAGTGTGGAAGCCATGCCAGACAAGAATTTCAAGCATTTTTCCCCTGAAAAAGTGCAAGGAAATTGTATCGATGGGTTCAATTTCCTTGCACTTTCATGGGAAATCCCTGAGTAACCTTGGAGAATGGAAGTGCTCACCCACGAGGA